>DQVJ01000125.1 GCA_015661795.1 Sulfurovum sp. | reverse complement strand
GGTATCCAATCAAAAAATTTATTTAATCTGGAATGTAACAGTCCATATGAGATGGTCGTAGGTGCAGGTTCTGGGACGTATTATGCTACAAAAGTATTGGCACAAGAAATGCATGCAAAATCTATTACTATGATGCTTCCTAAGGGGTATCGTTTTGATTTTGATCTGATATATATGCAACATCATGATGCAGTAGTACATCAAAAGAACATGATAGAACTACCAGCAAATTTTGCATATGTGGAACCTCAAGGCATTTACGATAAGAAAAAGAAAAAATCAATAGGTATCGTTATCGGGGGTGATAATAAAGTGTTTCATATGTCTGTAGAGAATTTAAAAGATCAATTAGATTTTATACAGACATATTACAAAGAGTATGAAATAGCGATTACTACTTCACCACGTACTACTGCTATAGTGGAAACGTTGGTGCAATCCTATCATTTTGAGTATGAAGTTATTTTTTCAAAAATCCCTGTGAATCCTATCCCTGATTTTTTAGAACAATGTGAAACTATATTTATTACAGGAGACAGTACATCGATGATATCTGAAGCCATTTCATATGGCAAAGCCAATGTAGTTGTTTTACCTTTGGAAAGCAAAAATGATAATAAATTTACAAGGTTTATACATACATTAGCCCAAAAGGACTATATACATATCTATGATGGTAGAATAAAGAATAAAAATAATAAAATAGATTTTACGTATTACGCACAACAGGCAATCATATGAAAATAGTACAACTCTTACCAGAACTCAACGAAGGTGGTGTAGAACGAGGTACAATGGAACTTAGCCGTGAACTTGTAAAACTTGGGCATGAAAGTATCGTCATCAGTGCAGGGGGACAACTGGTGAAGCAGATAGAGGAGGATGAGGGGAAACATATTATTTTAGATGTTTGTTCCAAGAATATCTTTTCTGCACCTTTTCGTATGTTAAAGTTAAGGAAAGTTTTAAAAGAATTGCAACCTGATATACTTCATGCACGAAGTCGTGTACCTGCATGGTTGACTTACTTGGCAAATAAAAGACTAAATTTCCCTTTTGTTACTACCGTACATGGACTTAATAGTATCAATGCCTATAGTAAAGTGATGACTAAAGGGGATAGAGTCATCGCAGTCAGTGAAGTTGTGAGAGATTATATTATCAAGGGATATGGTGTTAATGATAATAAAATTACTGTTATTCAACGAGGTGTAGATACCCAAAAGTTTTCAGAGAATAATATAGATCATGTATTTATAGAGAAATTTAAACAAAAATATGCTTTAGAAAATAAATTTATTGTTACTAGTGTAGGAAGAGTCACTTGGCTTAAAGACTATGAAACATTTATCAAATCAATAGCAAAAGCAAAAGAACAAATTCCCAACATTGTAGGGCTTGTAGTAGGAGGCGTGAGAGAAGATAAAATAGAGTACTTTGAAAGTTTAAAAAAATTAGCTCAACAAGAAGGTGTAGAAAAGAAGATAGTATTTACAGGAAGTCAGACACATATAGCAGAAGTATATGCACTGAGTGATATCTTGGTGAATGCTTCATTAAAGATGGGGAATGTAGCGCGTACAGTTACGGAGTCCTTAGTAATGAATACACCGGTAATAGCTACAACATTTGAAGGTCTTAATAATCTTATAGTAGATGGCGTCAATGGTGCGATTATTGAAACGCAAAATGAAAAAGATTTAGCGAACAAAATAAAACTTCTGCATGATAATATGCCACAAAATGTAAAAGAGACTTTACCTTATGAGTTTACTTTGCAATCCTTAGTAGAGAGTACGGTAAATGTTTATAAATCATTTGACGGAATTCACTAATGAAGGTGATGCACTTTATCTCATCTCGGGGTATGGGACGTGGAGAAGTGTATGTTGATCTTGTCAATACATTGTCTAAAAGTATAGAAACTGTATTACTGGTACCAAAAGGTGCATTATATAAAGACAGGGTTGAAGATAATGTTGAGGTAATAGAATATTATGCATATAACAGACGAAACAATCCACTGCTTTTTTTAGAATTATGGTGGAAGATTAAAAGCATAAAGCCGGATATCGTACATACCCACTTTGGAAAAGCATCACAAATTTTTAATGTTTTAAATAAAGTATTAAAATTACCTCATGTTGCAACGAAACATAATCCCAGAAAAGGAAAAATTTTTAATGTATTACCCCATGTTATTGCAGTTTCAAATGGAGTAAAAGAAAGTATTAAAAATGATAATGTAAATATAATTTATAATGGAGTGCAACCTATTGAAGTAGGAGAAAAAAGAAAAAATAATATATTTACTTTAGTGGCAATAGGAAGATTAGATAAGATTAAAGGTTTTGATATTCTTATACGAGAGTGTGCAAAATTAGATTTCCCATATCATCTACAGATAGTAGGTGAAGGTGAAGAGAGAAAAAGTTTAGAAAACTTGATTCATCTATTAAGACTTGAAGAAAAAATAACTTTACTGGGCTTTAGAAAAGATATTCCTCAGCTGATGAAAGATGCTGATATCGTAGTGATGAGTTCACATAGTGAGGGGTTTAGTTTGGTTATGGTAGAAGCACTTTTTTATGCAAATATATTTATATCTACAAAAGTAAGTGGTGCCGTGGAAATACTAAATGAGAAATTTTTAATAGAGGGGTTTCATATTTCTGAAAAAGTGAGAGAAATTCATCAAAATTATGATAGAAGAGTAAAATATTTTAGAGAGTTAGGTGAAATAAATCGAAATAAATTCTTGTTAACACATATAGCAAAGGAACACATTGCATATTATCAAAATATATTGTTTCAACTAGAGGGTGAGAGACAATGCGAAAACTAAAAAAATTTATAAAAAATATGACAACTTTATATATAAATCGTTTGAAAATTCGAGATACAAGGCAGTTATTGAAACAGGAGTTTGGAGATATAACTTTCGAGTTTTCTTCTTTTGGTGGAGCAGATATTAACTATTTACTATTGAAAGATAAAAAAAAATTTGCAATGTTAAGACTTGCAATAACAGATAAAAAAGAAGAAAAGAATGATTTGGCTTTATTACGTTTTAATAAACAAAAACGTTTAGCTAAAGAAACCCAAGCATATAAGGAAGGCGGGAAATACAATCTTACACCAAATTTATTATATGCATTTGATGATGGGGTAGTATGTGAATATCTTGAAGGAGAAAGAGGTTTTGATACTCTTATGGAGGACAAAAGTAAGGTATGGGATATATTGATAGATGTTATACAGGTCTATAATCATTTACATCATTTAGATATTACACATTTAGACGCTACTTTGAAAAATTTTATATTGGATAATGGGCAGATGAAAGTGATTGATTTTGAATACTATCCTTCAGAAAATTTAACTCTTGAAGTACAAAAAGCGTATGATTATATAAGGATTATAGAACATACATTACGTATTATCCCATTGAAATACCAAAAAAACTATGATAGTTTTATTGATGTGTTGGATGGAATAATCACAGAAGAATTACGAGAGGTTGATTTTACTATGGTAGAGAGATGGTTAAAGAATATAGAAAATTATCCTATCTATCCAACACTTAAAAGACGAATTTTTATAAATCTTTAGGAAAAAAATGCATTTAAAACAATTTTTGACACGAATATTCAAATATATATTTTTACCAATACTTCTTATTATAATTTTATGGGCAAGTTACTTTTTTATATATGGTAATTTTCATAAAGTAGATAAAGATGTGTACCGTTCTGCACAACTTTTTTCATATAATTTACCTTTTTATATAGAAAAGCATGAAATTAAATCGATACTAAATCTTAGAAAAATACGAAAAGCTAAAAATAAAAGTTGGTATAAAAATGAAGTGGCTATTGCAAAAGAGATGGGTGTTGTACGTTATGACTATCCTATAGGAGATAGAGAAGAAGTAAGTATAGACAAAATGGACAAAATTGTCGAGATAATCAAAAATGCACCAAAACCTTTGCTTATTCACTGTAAAGCAGGAGCAGATAGAACATCTCTTGCCTCAGCACTTTATCTGTATGCTATCAAGCATGATAACAATCCAGAAAGAGAAATCTCTATACTCTATGGACACTTTCCCTGGTTAGGTTCAAAGACAGTTGCTATGGATCGAAGTTTTGAGAAGTATAAAGAAGAGAGAAAAAATGTTAAATAGAATTAAAATTATAATGCTTAATGACAGTGATTTAGTCGCTTCATATCTTATCATTGGGCTAGGATTTTTTATCGCGACATCTGTAGCTGTGACTAATCTTATATTAGTTTTATTGGTATTACTTTTTTTATATGAAAGACGTTATCAAGAAAGGTTTGAACTTGTTAAGCGTAATCCGTTAACATATATTATTTTTGCTTTAGTGCTGATGCATGTGATAGGGTTTTTATGGAGTGAAAATCTTCAAATAGCAGGAGAAACATTTAGTCGTGTTAAAAAACTAATGTGGGTCCCTTTTTTAATGATGTATGTCAAAAAAGAACATATAGTATATTACTTACAAGCATTTGTTTTAGGTATGATGATCTCAGAGATTTTAACCTATCTTGTTTGGTTTGATATTATTCCACAGTTTATGTACGCAACAGAGAACTATCCTTCTCCTCTCATGAAATCTACAAATTATTCACCATTTGTGGCAATGTCATCATTTCTGTTACTTTATTTTATACTTTTTTATAAAGATCAAGGTGTAGTACAAAAAATCATTTCATTGTTATTTGCAGGTACTATGATTATTAATCTTTTTATAACAGGTGGACGTGCGGGACAGGTAGGTTTTTTTGTTTTATTTTTAGTATTAATATTAGGATATTTTAAAGGAAAAATATTTAAAGGATTACTTTTTTTTAGTATAGCAACTAGCATAATATTTTTATTAGCGTATAATAATTTGTCATTTTTTAAAATACGAATAGATGAAGGTATAACTCAAGCAATACAATTTTCTCCAGGTAAACAAGATACATCTGTTAGTGTACGGATGGCTTTAAATAAAAATTATTATGAGGTATTTAAGGAGAATTTTTTGCTTGGTGTAGGTACTGGAGACTATATGGACGAGTATAAGAAAGTTAATTCTAAAAGTTTGTATAAAACGCATATAACCCATCCTCATAATATGTATATGCTGATATTTGTACAACTGGGGATAGTAGGTGGACTGATATTTCTAACATTGTTTTTATATCAAATATATTATGCATTTAAAGT
>DQVJ01000145.1 GCA_015661795.1 Sulfurovum sp. | reverse complement strand
TATACGTGATTTTTTATGTATAGAGCTTCCTGAACTTATTTCTATAGGGTCAAGACCAGCTAATGCAGTTATCTCTTTAGCACTTGCATCTTTGTACCGCATAAAAAATTCAAGTAAGACAATAGCAGATAAATTGCCAACACCTTTGAATGAAGTGATAGATTTTAGTTGTTTTTTGTATTGAGGTACAAGTTCTATCAATCCAAGCATCTTTTCTACTATCTCTTTTTCTTCTATTTTTAAAGTTTTTATTTTAGAGCGTAATTTACGTATAATAAACACTTCATCTTCTCTAGTTAATGAAGCTTCTAGTTGATTTGTCTTTACAACACGTTCATGAACAAGTGACTTATAGTAGCGTATATGATTCTGTAGCTGTATTTGAGACGCATCATGAGGTGGTATAGCTATACTTTCTTTGTTTGCTATTGTATGCATACGATAAAGCATTCTAGCATCTACAGTATCAGTCTTATTTCTGTTTTTAATACTCTTTGCAAATGCTGCACTTTGAGAAGGCTTTACTATGAAGCAAGAGATAGTGTTTTCATAACAATACTTTTTAATGGTTGTCCAGTAACTACCTGTTGGCTCATAAATCCAAATCAAACTACTGGCTGTTTTACCATAGAGTTTTTTTAGTTTAGAAGTAAGTTTTCTCAATCCTTGTTTTGTGTTATCTATCTCTAAATCTATATTTCCTTTAGGTATATACACTTGAAGACTTGCTTTAGATATATCTATTCCGATATAATCATTCATGGAACCTCCTTTTAAATGGAGAGTTCGGTAGGGTCATGCAATATTTGACCTGATCATCGAACCTTGCTTTGACTCGTCAAATTCGGTCTACTTTATGTGACCCTGTTTCCACTCAAGCTTCTTAGGTTCGATTGTTTAACTGTCCCACAGGCTAATACATTTTTGCACCGCCTCGGCTAATTCCAACTTATCGTGAACTCTCACTTTTATTTTATCCTAATGCTTTTTATGAGTGGATTTGTATGATACGAGGCTACTTTTAATAAAATTATCTCTACTCTCTTTCCATTAAAGCAAGCGAAAAAGGGACTAGATTAATTATATTTTGAGCTTATGTAATGCCTCTAAAACAATTATGCTAAAATGCCACGCATATACTATAGTGTAAGGAAACACCTTGTTTAACATTCAAAACTATTCAAAACAAAACATTAAAAATGATGTCCTCTCTGGGGCATTGGTGGCTGTGGCACTTGTACCTGAGGCTATAGCATTTTCATTTATAGCTGGGGTCTCTCCAGTTGTTGGGCTTTATGGAGCGTTTATCATAGGGCTTATTACTGCTTTACTTGGTGGTAAACCAGGGATGATATCTGGAGCTACTGGCTCAGTGGCTGTAGTGTTTGTGGGGTTGGGCATGTCTGTAAAAAAAATGTACCCAGAGCTTGATGCTGAAGCTTTGAGTATGATGATACTGCACTACATACTGCTTACTTCCATCATAGCAGGACTCATCCAAATAGCCATAGGGCTTTTTAAAATGGGTAAGTTTATACGTCTTGTGCCTCAGCCTGCTTTGTTTGGGTTTGTAAATGGTTTGGCCATAGTCATTGCCATGGCTCAGTTGACATTTTTGGCTCCTAGTAACCTAGAACAGTACAGCTCATGGATAGATGTTGTGAAGGCTAGTTTCACAGAAAACTACATTATGTACATCATCATCGTTATTACTATGGTAACGATGCAGTTCTTGCCTAAGTTTTCTAAGGCTGTACCTGCTGGACTTGTGGCTATTGTACTCATCACGCTTGTGGTGTATTTTGGAGACATTGCTACGAAGGTAGTGGGAGACTTAGCAGACTTATCAAATGTCTCTATGCCTAGTTTTGCTCTGCCTTTTACAGAACTTTTCAACTGGTCTGCTATGGCTATTATCTTACCTGTAGCATTTATTGTTGCACTTGTAGGGCTTATAGAGTCTTTACTTACGCTTTCAGTACTAGATGAAATGGGTGGAGAAAGAGGAAGTGGAAACAAAGAGTGTGTGGCTCTTGGTGTTGGAAACACAACTTCAGGATTCTTCGGAGGCATGGCAGGCTGTGCGATGATAGGACAGTCCGTCATCAACTTCACTTCTGGTGGGCTTGGACGTTTGTCTTCATTTACAGCTGCGGTGCTTCTCATCATACTTGTGGTTAGTTTTTCTGATGTCATCGCTGCCATTCCTGTGGCTGTGCTTGTGGGTATCATGTTTATGGTAAGCATCGGGACGTTTGAGTTTTCTTCAGTCAAACGTCTTAAGCACATGCCACGTTCTGATGCCTTTGTACTTATAGTAGTTACCATCATCACCGTCCTTGAAGACTTGGCTGTAGCAGTCATAGCAGGTATCATCATCTCTGCACTTGTATTTGCTTGGAAACATGCAAAAATCATCGCACGTTCAAGAGAAGAAGATGGCAAGAAAATCTACGAACTAGATGGCCCACTCTTTTTTGCTTCAGTGACTTCATTTAACGAACAGTTTGATGTAGAAGGTGACCCAGAAGTTGTAGTCATAGACTTTAAGAACGCTAGAGTCATGGACAGCTCTGGTGCAGAAGCCATCGATGGTATCACCGAAAAGTACAAAAAAGCAGGCAAAAAGCTTACCCTTAGACATCTCTCAGAAGATTGTAAAAAAGCCCTACACTCTGCAGGTCCTTTTTGTACGTATGAAGAAGATGACCCTACGTATAAAGTGGCTACGAATGTCTAAGTGTATGGCTTAGATTGTATAAAGGGAAGCTCTAAAGTATTGACATTTCTTGATATTAAAGAAATAGTATTACATTTATTTATATTATGACTATAATATATTTATGTTATGATTATAGATG
>DQVJ01000047.1 GCA_015661795.1 Sulfurovum sp. | reverse complement strand
AGAAAGAGAAATCAAAGCTTTCAAACCTGAAGAATTTTGGACCATTGATGCACTATTTGAAAAAAATATCGATGCGGCTATCTATAATTATAATGGATTAAAGATAGACAAACTCACCATTAAAACACAAGCTGATGCTACAGAGATAGTCACTTCTGCAAAAAGTGAATCTTTTATCGTATCTTCTATAGACAAAACAAAAAGAAAAACAAAAACGCCTCCACCTTTCATGACATCAACCCTTCAACAAGCGGCGTCTACCCAACTTGGGTTCTCCCCGAAAAAAACAATGATGGTGGCACAGAAACTCTACGAAGGAGTCAAGACTGATAAGGGTACGATGGGAGTCATCACCTATATGAGAACAGACTCAATGAACCTTGCGAAAGAAGCGGTCAGCTCTGCTCGTGAATATATCAAAACAACTTACGGGGATAAATATTTACCTGCCAAAGCAAAGAACTATGTCACCAAATCCAAAGGGGCACAAGAAGCTCACGAAGCCATACGCCCAACAATGATAGACTTTGACAGTAAAGTAGCAGCAGACTACCTCTCTGTAGATGAACTCAAACTCTATCGACTCATTTATACTCGCTTTTTAGCATGTCAAATGACCGAGGCGGAGATGGAATCTCAAAGTATACTGTTTAAAGGAGACAAATGTACCTTTAAGGCTTCTGGCAGAAAACTTCTTTTTGATGGTTTCTATAGAGCAACAGGACACAGTGATAAAGACAAGCTGCTACCCGATTTAAAAAAAGGACAGGCAGTCACCCTTGATGATATCAAACAAACACAGCACTTTACAGAACCTCCCGCACGCTACAATGAAGCTAGCCTTATTAAAAAATTAGAATCTTTAGGCATTGGACGTCCAAGTACCTATGCACCAACTGTTACAACATTACAGACACGTAAATATATTGAACTAGAAAAAAAGCGTATCCATCCTACAGAAATAGCTTTTACTGTGACAGAAATGCTGGAAAAACATTTTCCCGAAATAGTGGATTCTGGATTTACTGCCAATATGGAAGAGACACTGGATGAAGTAGCAGAGGGGAAAACAGATTGGCAGACGATACTCAAAGCTTTTTATACACCTTTTTTACAAAAAGTTGAAGAAGGCAAAAAAAATATCAAAAGCCTCAAAATTGCTATTCCTACAGGTGAAAACTGCCCTAAGTGTGATTCAGAACTACTTCTTCGCAAGGGACGCTATGGAGAATTTATCGCGTGCTCCAATTTTCCCAAATGTAAATATACTAAAAATACAGATGGTACAGAAGTAGAAGGTCCAGAAGAGACAGATGAAAAATGTGAAAAATGTGGTGCAATGATGGTGATTAAGAATTCAAAAAGAGGAAAGTTCTTAGCTTGTTCTGCCTACCCTAAATGTAAAAACGCCAAATCACTTGAACCTGCTAAAGAACTGACTGTTCCTTGTCCTGAATGTGGGGGAAAACTGCAAGAAAGAGAAGGGCGTAGAGGAAAATTCTTTGGATGTATTAACTACCCAAAATGTAAATTTATAGCCAACTATGAACCTGTAGATAAAAAATGTCCAAAATGTGACTACACCATGGGTAAAAAAACATTGAAAACCGGAGATGTCTACGAATGTTTTAAGTGTAAACATAAAGAAAAAACTACTGCTTAAGGTATCGTTTCATCTCTTGTTCAAGTTCAAGCCAACTTTCTTTGTATCGAGGAATGTATTGGCTTATGAATATTTCTTCTTTTTTCATCTCCAATAACATTTCTTTAAGTAAAGAAACATATCCTGTAGCACCAATAGTGGCACTTAATCCCAGAGCATCCACACAAAAAGATCTCAATTCATCTATTTGATCATTCTGTATCATTTCTTTAACAAGATTTTGGGAATTCTTTAGTGCTAAGAGTATTTGTACTACAATTTCATTATAAAATATTTCACTACGAACATAACCCATACCTTTTGAAATATCCAAAACCATTTTGTTTTCATTTTGAACTTGTACGGGTGCTTTTTTGTTACTGTTTGTAAATTGATTTGTATTTAAAAATCTATCCAGTGCAGTATAAAGCTGTCCCACTCTACTTGGTTTGATAATACATGCATCCACACCTGCAAATATCATCTGCTCCACCTCATAGTTAAACCCAAGCCCCGTAACTGCTATTATTGGCACTTTTTTATATTTACTGTTCTGACGTATTTTTTTTGTAGCTTCAAAGCCATCCATAATCGGCATATTCATATCCATAAAGATAAGGTCTATCTTGGTACCTTCCTCAAGGATATCCAAGGCTTCTTGTCCATTTTCTGCTTTAAGTATGTTAAGATTAGATGCACTCAATATACTACTCATCACTTGCTGACTGACTAGGTTATCTTCTACAATTAAGATTGTTTTATCTGAAAACTTCTGGAAATCTGACATTGTCACTTTTGCAACATCCAAAATTTTGAAGTTTTCCATTCCTTCTTGTCTTATATCTTTTTTTCTTCTTGCCTTTTTAATGCATAATTGCTTTAAGACCTCTTCAACATCTCCAATGATAAGAGGGCTATATAAGGTGGCATCTGAAATGTATGCTATACCATCTATTTCATTATTTGTTTCAAAAATATTATTAATCACTATAATATCAATGTTCTGTTTTCGATCAATATTTTTCAAAAATTGAAACACTTTTTTACTAATATCCTCATTTTTTATAATAAGAAAATCAAAACCATCCAAGTTCGGACGATGTGTTTCCAAGTTCCTTGAAGATTTAAATATCACATCAATATCAAAAGAATTCAAAATTTTTATTAGCATTTCTGCTTTTTGCATATCTGTATCAAAAAGCAGTGCCTTTTTCGAGGCAAGAACTTTTATCAGGTCTTTTTTATGACTTTTATTATCTACATCTCGTATATAAGGCAGTATTAGCTCATACCGTGTTCCTCTCGTCGGATGACTTTCAATAAGAAATTTTCCGTCCATATTGGCAATAAGTTCCTTGATCACAAAAAAACCAAACTCTTTATGCTTGTTCTGTACTTCTTCCCATGAACTTGGGATAAAAAGTCTATCTATCTCTTCAGGTGTCAAATACAAACTTGCACTCTCAATCGTAAAGACAAGCTCCTCTTCTTCTCTTACCTCAATACTCAGTATTACATGACTCGCTTCTTTATGTGCTAAAACATCAGACAATAAATTATGTAACACCTGGTAAATTCTAACAGTATCCCCAATGAGGTATCTAGTTACATTATGCTTAATATTGTAGTACAGTGTATGTTCTTTGCTTTGAAGAGAATCTGCAACAGCATTGGTAAGCTTGTGCAGCATATTACTTAACTGAAAGGCTTCTTGCTTAATCACAATGTTCCCAGATTTTATTTTTAGAAAATCAATCATTTCATACGTAGTACGTAGAAGTACTTCATCATATTTTTTAAGACTTTCTATACGGTTTTTGATCTCATGTGCATCAATAGCATCTAAAGGTGCTTCTAAAAGTTTTATTTCATCATCTACACTTTTTGTGGCAACAGTTTGTATTTTTTCACCCATCTTTTCAAGCAATAAACTCTGTTTTTTTTCTATTTCTTTTTGTTTTTTCTGTATAGATTGATGTTTTTCTCTTAAGTTTTTAATTTGATCTGAAGAAAGAAAAAGTGAAAGAATCCCTATGACACCCAATCCAAAAAGAGCTATCCATACACTTTGATCTTCTTGCGCTATGACTATTGGTTTCGTTATATATTTTATTGGGGAAGATGAAATTGTTTCATTTCTAATATCTTCCATAATAAAGGCATACGGAAAAACTGGACGTAACTCTAAAAAAGCCAATGCCAAAGTATCCATCTTGAAAAAAGGGCCTGTTTTTAAAACATGTGCATTATTCTTTTCAATCACTTTTATTTGAAAGGGTACTGTTGTTTGCAGTCTTTGTAGTGTGTTATTTCCATTCACTGTTTGTTCATATTTCGATATTTGTTCCTGTATCCCCTCTTTTGTTTCCTCCGTAGCTAAAATAATATAGCTTTGGGATGCTGAAGCACACAACTTTACTGAAAAAACAAAAAAGCATATCAAAAAATACTTTACCTTACTCATATCTCTCCTCCAAATCATTAACCTCTTTCTCTAACTTACTTTGATACTTACTGACTTCTTGTTGCAGTTCTTTTATTTTCGAGATTTGTATGGCACTTCTATAAATCAATATAAACCCAGCAAGAGCTAAAAACAATAAACCTAACCACTCACTATCCAACTCTTTCCAAAATAATTCCAACCCATCAACTTTCTCTTTGGGCTCATCAATAATGGCTATTTTTTCTTGTACTAATTTTTCTTTCTTATTTGCTTGTTGATTTATCGGCACTGCAATTTCAACTTGTTTTTGGTTTTTTTGCTGATTCTCCAGATCATTCCGAACAATGTTTCCAACAATAAAACTTTCAGGAAACTCTTTTTGAAGTGTATACTGTACTTCATTTTTAATAAAAATATTCTCTATCGGCTTCACAGCAACAAGGATATATTTATCAAGTAGTTCCAAACCGAGCGACAGGTTATATTTCTCTTTAAGTGCTTGGGCTTCTTTGTTTTCAGAAAAAAACTTCTCAACTTTGTATAGGCTCTTGGCTGCTTCCTGACTTTCAATATGAGCACTTACAATCATCTTGTAATGCATTTCCTGCCCATAAAGTAAATGTAAAAAAAACACTATTGTAGTAAACACTTTCATATTCTCACTGTCCTGCTCCAAACATTTAATGACATAATTATTGTGAAGAATTATAGCATAAATAGCAAATTGTATATTATATAGGGTTCATAAACTATATAATACAAGCTTTTGCTATAATTGGCACATGAAAGAAATATTTTTATGTGCAATTAATAACATCCTAAGCGGAACATGTCAAGAGGACTGTAAGTTTTGTACGCAAAGCGTGCGATACCATGCAGATATCAAACGTTATACGTACAAAAGCATTGATCAGATTGTATCCGAGGCTGTACTTGCAAAAGAAAATGGTGCCCTAGGGTATTGTCTCGTTACTGCAGGCAAAGGTTTGGATGATAAGAAAGTGGACTATGTTGCACGTGCTGCACAAGCAATCAAAGTAGAAGTGGAAGGACTTAATCTTATTGCTTGTAATGGCACAGCAACCAAAGAACAACTCACTTATCTTAAAGACCATGGCATCGATAGCTATAACCATAACCTTGAAACTTCAGAACGATACTATGCAGAGATTTGTCAAACACATGCATGGAGTGAACGGTATGAAACCTGCGAAAATGTAAGATCTGTAGGATTAGCTCTATGTTCAGGTGGTATTTTTGGTATGGGAGAAACTGCAGAAGACAGAGATTCTCTTCTTACATCTATCGCTTCCCTCTCACCAGAATCAACCCCTCTAAATTTTTATCATCCAAATCCAGCTTTGCCTATCAAAACACGTAATATAGAATTTGATGAAGCTCTTGAAGTTATCAAAAAAGCAAGGATGCTCCTCGGGGAGGATAAACTCTTGATGGTTGCAGGAGGTAGAGAATTACTTTTCAACAACAAAGAACACAACATGTTCGATGCTGGAGCAAATGCCATTGTCATAGGTGATTATCTAACAACAGATGGAATGTCCCCATCAAAAGATCGTCATATGCTTGAAAAATTAGGCTATAAAGTTGCAACTTCTTGTCACCCTACTGATGCGTAGAAATGATACACTCCAATATCACTCTGATTCTAACACTTTCTCTGCTGATATGGGGCAGTCCTTTTGTTGCAAAATTTCTACGTATACCTATTCCTCCTGTTGAGATAATTTTAGGATCTATCTTTACCTATTTAGGGTTTATAGGTCATAATGAATATTT
>DQVJ01000021.1 GCA_015661795.1 Sulfurovum sp. | reverse complement strand
TGGAGACAACATCTCTACATCTATCGGCTACGGGGATAGGATGTTTTTTAGATGATATTTTACATGAGCTTATAGGACTTCAAACAAATGAGTATCAAACACTTTATCATTTTACTGTTGGTCGGGGATTGGTTGATGAAAGGTTGAGTACTTTGAAGCCTTATGCCAGTCGTATGATAGCCTTATGATTTTAGGGGTGGTCATGTCAACTCTACCCCACAAAGGCTAAAACATGTTTTTGTACAATCACTACTACCTCATGAGGTGTTTCACATATATACATTATCATTCTAGCTACGAAATCCAAGTTTTTGACTTGGCCTGAGAATCAGCTATAATCCCAAAAAGATTTCAAAATTTACTCAAAGAAAACATGCCCCATGAATGAAAACACAGACGATTCAAAAAAACTCTTAGCCCTCAACAAACCTAAGGGTTATGTAGTCACACGCTCTGACGAACTTGGACGAAAAACTGTATATGACCTTTTACCAGAGTGGGTTTTTCATGACGGATGGATGCCCATCGGACGGCTTGACCTGGAATCTAAGGGGCTTTTACTTTTTACACCCAATGGTAAAGTGGGTGATACATTGACTAAGCCTGGAAACTGTAAAAAAATATATGAGATATGGGTTAGAGGTCATGTAACAGATGAACATATCACTATGGCTAAAAAAGGAGTGAAAAACAAGCACAGTCTACTCAAAGCACTTGTCGTCGAGAAAATAGGTATGGGTGGAGCAAAAACGAAACTTAAAATAGTCATAGATGAGGGGAAAAATAGACATATTCGCCGTCTTTTTGGAACGATGAATGACCCTAAATTTGGTACCCCTTTAAAGGTATTAGAGCTAAAGAGAGTGAGCATTGGCAGTTTTAAACCCAAAATAAAAAGTGGAAAGTGGCGTTACCTCACACTAGAAGAAGAAAAAATACTGCTTAATACGCTTCATTAACGCAAAGATATACTCTAATCAGATATAATCCCCTAAAGGATATAAATTGGTATACGACAACATAGTACTCATAGGCTTTATGGGATCGGGTAAAACCTCTGTAGGTAAGATACTTGCAAGAAAACTCTATAAAGATTTTGTGGATGTTGATACTGTCATAGAAGCAGAGCAAGGCTGTAGTATCGCGGAGATTTTTGAAAATCAAGGCGAAGAATATTTTCGTTCTCTTGAACAAAAATGTATCAATGAACTCACACAAAAAAAGGGTCAGGTTATTGCTACTGGTGGGGGTGTACCAATATACAGTACCATATCAGACAAATCTCTGATAGTTTATATCGAGGCTGACTTTGATGTCATAGTAGAGCGTTTAAATGTTAGGGAACGTGCAAAACGCCCTTTGTTTAATGATGAAAAAAAAGCAAAAGCTTTGTTTGATGCACGTATAGATACTTATAAAGAACTTGCAACCTTCAGTGTGGATGCAAACCAAAAGATACCTGTTTTTATACATGTAATAGTAGATTATATTTTAGACAAGAGAGTTTTATAACTTTTATCTAGATTTTTATAGAAAAAAAATAGATATTTTTTGAACTATTTAGCTATAATCGACTCAAAGAAATATTTTAATAATAGGAAGTATAATGTTTGGAATGCCACTAAGAAAAGGGTTCTCAATGAAAGTGAGTGGGGTCATCCTCAATCGTCCTGACATGCATGAAATAGCAGCAGAATTAGGTGTAAGTACCAGTGATGTGCTCATAAAAGACGGTATACTTACTGTATATAACACCTCTGAAACATGTCAAGAAATCATAGATGACAATGCTTTAGCTGCATTTGTAGCCATGGCTCTGCATATCTCTCCTGAAGATATTAGTGAGATGAAAGCAGTGGTAGAAGAACCTGTCGAGTTAGAGTTTGATTTGAGTGACTTCGAAGATGAAGATGATGACTAGCCTCATGTGTTTGTAAGAGATTTAGATTTTGAACATAACCATATCATCTTTACAACTAAAAGCAAACTTTAACAGCTGAAAAGATACAACTAACTATGAAATTTTCAAACCTCAAACTAACCACTCCCTACCTAAACCTTAAACCTACTTTTTATGAAAAAGTAGACCCTACTCCACTAGATAACCCTTTTCTTATCTCTACTTCACAAAGTGCCGCAGCACTCTTAGGTGTTGATGAAGATCTAAATTTGGATACAGAACTCCTTCACATCATTAATGGTGAAAAAATACTCAAAGGTTCTGAAACTTTTGCTATGTGTTATGCGGGACATCAATTTGGTGAATTTACAGGAAGATTAGGTGATGGAAGAGTTATAAATCTAGGTAAAGTCAATAATCAAAATCTTCAAATAAAAGGTGCAGGTCTGACTATGTATTCTCGTCTTGGTGATGGTAGAGCTGTACTACGTTCAAGTATACGTGAGTACCTTATCTCTGAGGCCATGCATGGACTAGGCATCGAGACTTCTCGTGCACTAGCACTTATTGGAAGTGATACAGCTGTAAGACGAGAGCGTATGGAAAAAGGTGCCATCATCTTACGTTTATCACCTACATGGGTTCGCTTCGGGACATTTGAGTACTTTTATGCTTCAGGAGAACATGATCAACTTCAAGTACTTGCTGATTATGTGATAGATGAAAGTTTTCCTTATCTTAAAAATAGTGAAGAATTGTACTTGAATATGTATACAGAAATAGTAAAAAATACAGCCATTACCATTGCTAAATGGCAAAGTATAGGTTTCATCCATGGGGTTATGAATACAGACAACATGTGTATAGATGGCAGAACCATAGACTATGGTCCTTTTGCATTTTTGGATGATTATAATCCAAATTTTGTATGTAATCAAACCGATAAACAAGGTCTTTACAGTTTTAGAAGCCAACCAGGCGCTGCGAGATGGAATTTAGACATGCTTGCTCGGGTACTTTCGCCTATCATAGATTATGACGACTCAGAAGAGGTACTTAGAGATGTCTTTTGGAGTACCTATAACAAGGTTTATTTCACTCTACTTTATGACAAGATGGGTTTGCAGATACAACAAGCTGATGACAAAGAATTATCAGAAACAATGATAAGAGCATTGGCTGCTTCCAATATAGACTACACAGTATTCTTTAGGAAACTCTCTCGTTATAATGGAGACAAATCAACTGTTTTAGATAGTTGTATCAATAAAGATCCTCTAGATAAGTGGTTAAATGCCTATGATACGCGTTTAGAAAAAGAAACGCGCGATGAAGATGCACGTCATGAGAAAATGCTAGCAGTAAACCCTAAGTATGTACTTAAAAACCATACGCTTCAAGAAGCAATAGATAAAGCTGAAAAACATGACTTTAACATGGTAAATGCACTTCTCACAGTTGCTTTAAATCCCTTTGATGAACACTATACATTAGAACATTTATTCAAACCAACACCCATAAAGTCTAAAAATATTTGCCTAAGCTGTTCCTCATAAAAAATTAGAGTGTGTATCAATATAGAGAAAAGAATTACTTATCTTTTTCTTCATCCTCTAACATATCTATGCGTCTACCCTCATCATCAAATTTACTTTTAAAGTATGATCTTACAATACCAAAGGTTAAATACGCAAATAAAAAGATAGCAACGATATAAAGTATATCCCCAAAAGACATTAAGACTCCTCAAGTGTGTTGACAATAGTGATTTTTTCGAACCCATCATAGTTTTGACGTAAAGCATCATACAAAATCACACCTACACTCACACCCAAGTTAAGACTTCTTCCTTTTCCCCCCATAGGGATAGTCACACACTGTTCAGGATGAGCCAATAAAACTTTTTCGTCTAAACCCCTAGTCTCCGACCCAAAGAGGATATGATCCCCTTTTTTAAAAGGAGCATTAAAATAAAGGTTATCGGTTTTGGTTGTACCCATATAAGAATTTTTAGAGATAGGGTGCTGTTTCAGATATGCTTCAAAACTTTCCCATACCACTAAGTCTAAGTTTTTCCAGTAGTCAAGTCCTGCACGCTTCACAGCTTTGTCATCTATATCAAACCCAAGCGGTTTAATCAGATGTAAAGTAGCACCAAGATTGACACAAAGACGCCCTATGGTACCTGTATTCTGTGGTATCTGTGGTTCTACCAATACAATATTAAACATTAAAATATCACCGTTTTATTGCCATTTACAAAAACGCGATCATTTAAAACAAACGCCAATGCACGTGATAACACTATCTTCTCACCATCACGCCCTGCTCTTTGCATATCTCTCCATGAAAGACGATGATTTACAGGAATAACATCTTGAGCGATAATGGGTCCTTCATCTAAGTCATTTGTCACAAAATGTGCAGTTGCACCAATGATTTTGACACCTCGTTCAAAAGCTTGTTTATAAGGATTAGCACCTAT
>DQVJ01000199.1 GCA_015661795.1 Sulfurovum sp. | reverse complement strand
GAAATTTCACGATAAAGATTACCCCCAGCATGGAGATGACAAAAAGGAGGGCCGTTTACGAGACACTGTTTTTTTTCAAAGAGTGAAACGTCTAAACCAATTTCTGACAGGTAAAGAGCTGCGGTTGCACCTGCTACACCTCCACCTACTATGGCTATTTTTGCTTCTGTACTCATAGTATTTGAAGTAACTCCGAAAAATCATTGATGATGACACTAGGTTTATGTACCCCTATATCTTCACCATAGTTATAGCCATAGGTTACACCAACAGAGTGCATACCACAAGCATTGGCAGCTAAGATATCGTTTTTAGAGTCTCCTATCATGACAGAGTTTTCTATACTCACACCTAGTTTTTCAGTGGCATAAATGAGTGGCATAGGGTGGGGTTTCTTTTGACTCAGTGAATCTCCTCCTAAAATAAGTTTAAAAAGACCATCCATCTCTAAACTTTTGAGTATAGGCTCTACAAAAGCAAAAGGTTTGTTAGTAATGATGGCAAATGTGTATTGATTTTTGAGTGTGTCAAGTGTATGTATCACATGTGGGTAGGGTAGCGTAGCATTACAAAGGTTGTTTCTATAATGATTTAAAAATATATCTAAAGCTTTTTGAACAAAAATATCATCTAGATTTTCGTTTATAGTTCTACTGCCAGATAAAGCTCTGCTAACAAGTGTTAATGCACCATTGCCCACCCAATCATGAATGGTTTCCTCAGAAAAGGTTTCTTTTCCTATTTGTTCAAGCATTTTATTGACTGACAATGCCAAGTCAAGTGCCGAATTGATGAGTGTACCATCAAGATCAAAGATAAGAAGTTGTTTATTTTCAAATTTCAAAGTGTTGCCCTCTATGTAATTATTGCGATTATACATTTTTTAGTTAAAATACTCTTAATAATTTATCGAAGAAAGTACGTGATGAACCTAATCTACCCACTTAATATCAAAAACACATTTGTTTTTAACTCCTCTGCACGAGATTTTACTGTCGAAGAGATACCTCTATACGAATTTACGGGAGAGGGTGAACACCTTGTGCTGCAAGTACGTAAAAAAGAGATGACAACATGGGAGATGCTTGATGTTATTTCCAATCATGTGGGTATACGAAGACGTGATATGGGTTATGCAGGGCTCAAAGACAAACATGCCATGACGATACAATATATTTCTGTCATGGCGATACATGAAGAAAAACTTAAAGCCTTTAGCCATGATAAAATAAAGATACTCTCTACAGCACGCCATAACAACAAAATACGTGTAGGGCACTTAAAGGGTAACCGATTCAAAATACGTCTCAAAAAGGTACTTGGAGTACAAAAAGACAAACTAGACTCAGTACTAAAATGGATAAAGAAAAATGGTGTACCCAACTACTTTGGGAACCAACGTTTTGGCACCGATGGGAACAACTGGGCAGAGGGCAAAAAGCTTATCGAAGGTAGTATGAAAATGCGTAACCGTAAGACAAAAGAGTTTCTTATAGGTTCTTACCAGTCTTATCTTTTTAACAACTGGCTCTCTAAACGCATGGAACTTAATGTGTTACTGGAAAAATTTTCTGAAGCTGAGACAGAACAGGTGATGGACTTACCCAGTGGTGTATTAAAGGGTACAAAAAGTCAGCCAAACTTTTTTAAATTAGTAGAAGGTGATGTCATGATGCATTATCCCTATGGCAGACTTTTCAATGTAGAGGACTTGGCAGAAGAAGCCAAACGTTTTGAAGCAAAAGATATTGCTCCAGCAGGTTTGCTTCCTGGTAAAAAGACTAAAACCTCTCAAAGTATAGCAGGAGTGATAGAAGCACCTTTTGTAGAAGAGATACCTCTTCAAGGTGCAAGACGTTATGCATGGGTGCAAGTTACAGAGATAACAAAAAACTATGTAGAAGAAAAAGCCCATTATGAACTTTCATTTGTTTTACCAAAAGGATCTTATGCAACAAATGTTCTTGATATTTTACGTGGTGGAAAATAAAAGTTAAAACATTTTATTTTTGACTTTTTTTGACTATAATGACAACTATACATACAGAAAAAGCTGAACATATCGTGAGATATGTAAAGAAAGTCAACCGTCTCATGTAGATATGGAGATTGCCTGTTTTTGGATACATGTTTAGTACACTATTATTCAATACACTTTCTTATGTGATAATCTAAATTATATATTTACAAAGGAATAATTATGCGTTTAACTCTGAAACATTTATCTTTAATAGCTTCATCTATACTTTTAATCGGTTGTGGGGGTGGTGGCACGTCAGATAATACTTCATCAGGTATTTCTACCGGAGGAACAACTGGAGGAACATCTGGAGGGACAACATCTGGTAATACATCTTCAACAAAAAGTATTACAATTACAGACGATTATCATGTTGAGAGTTTGGGTCAGTCCAATACTATCAGTGCTACTGTAAATCTAGGAAATACGCCTAAAAGTCTTTATATACTTTTAAGTAACTATCATGAGACACAGTTGGCATCAACAAATATAACGCATAATAAAACTGTATCGAGGAATGATAGTCAAAAAGTTTTGGAAGAGCCTGTTACAGCAATACAAGCAAAAGCACTTCATACACATGCATCCATTCAAGAATTTAACAGAAATAGTAAAAAATTTTTTAAGACAAATACTCTATCACAAGATTTCCAAGCAAAGACTCTAGAGATTAATACTGTATCGAATAAAGATATTGCAGGTGATACCAATACATTTTATCTAGATAGAGGAACCAGTGATCCAACACAGGCAACGGCTAGAAAAGTTGATTCGAATATATCCACGGAATTCGGAGATAAAACTTTAAATATTTGGGTATCAGACGATAGTTTTGATAGTGGCTCTGGTTGTCAAAGACCTAGATGTGTGACTCAGGCAATGGTAGATGCCTTAGCTGAGACATTTTTGAAAGCAGGTGCAGATAATGATATTTATGACTGGGTCACCAATATATATGGTGAAGAGTGGAACAGTGACGCACAATCCAAATATTCGAATCTCATTGCTGCCAATGATGAAATTACTATTCTTCTGACAGATATAGATGATGATAACAGTACAAATGGAGGTATAATAGGATACTTTCATTCAAAAGATAATTTCAATTCTACGGATGATACTCCTAGATCTAATCAAAGGATAATGTTTTATGCGGATGCTGTATTATTTGCAAATGCTTCTGGTGAATGGAGTATAGATGATTTTTGGCCAAAAGAGATAGTATCCACTTTGGCGCATGAGTTTGAACATATGATTCATTTTTATCAGAAAACTGTTTTACTTGATGCGACTAGTGAGACATGGTTGAATGAAATGTTGGCAGAGACTACTGAAGATCTCATCGCTACAAAAATTCAACATATAGGACCAAGAGGTGTAGCCCACACAGATGGTAGTGCAGGTAGTGTAGGCAATACAGAGGGAAGATACCCTCGTTTTAATCAAAACAATACTCTTTCACTAACTACATGGAACAGTGACCTTGCAGATTACTCTAAAGTCAATGCTTTTGGTGCTTATCTTGTAAGAAATTATGGAGGTGCAAAAGTACTTCATGACATCATGCACAATGCTTTTGAGGATGAAGCAGCAGTAGTTGATGCGGTGAATAAGTCAGTTCAAGGTTCAGGAAAAACATTTAATATGCTTTTAAAAGAGTGGGGTATCGCTGTGTTACTTTCAGACAATGAGAATTTGCAAAATACTCCAGTATATAATACAGGTGATTTCACGTTAGATACCTATAATAACAGTACCTATGAATTAGGCTCAATCAACTTTTTTAACTATAGTCCTGCACCCACTG
>DQVJ01000279.1 GCA_015661795.1 Sulfurovum sp. | reverse complement strand
GAGGTAAAGAAAACTTAGTTGCGGCACTGATGAAACTCGTGACAGAAAACAAGTCATTTCCAAAGTCACATCCTTTAGTCATATTTTTCTACCACTCACATCCACCAGTACTTGAAAGGCTTAAAGAGCTTGGTTTTGATGTTTCTAATACAAAGTAGGTAAAGAAAAATACGGTAAAACTTATACTCGATTCAAATATGAACTATCAATAGAGGGTATATAAACAGAAAGATTAGTAGAAATTATTATTTATCTTCCCGTGCCTGTACATACCAGGTATAACGTGCTTCACAGGTAAGAATATCATCAATATCACGTATTTCTATTCTAATCTTAAGGAGAGCTTTTCCTTTTTTTTCAAATTGTTGTTTAAATTTTTTAACGTCTTCTTCTTCAACAAAAGAGTAAGCTAGAATTTTTTGTGTAGCAGGTTTTTTATATTTAATTTGGGCTTCTCTGAGTAAAGGAATAACTTTTTGTTCTAGTTCTGGAAAGAGGCTTTGAAGGTGCATCCCACTTTCTGTTTCTGCTAAGGTAAATTGTGCAGCTGCATGAATGGTCTCAACATGATTGCAAACAGATTTCTTTAAATCTAAAGAAAGTTGTGTGTTGTCTTCTTTTAAGCCAATGTGTTTGACAAAGGGGATATCGGTTGCTTGGATGTAACCTTCCTCAAGGTAGCGTAGACTTATTTGGTCTGTTAAAAATCTATTTTGAAAAGAGTTTTTGACTTTTTGGAGAAATTCTTGTGCTGGAAAGTTATATTGTATCAAAGTATTACCTTTCAGTTTGTATATTTATGAAGTGTATTGCATGTATAAAAATAAAACAGCAAAGTTATTGGTTATGATGCCAAAGAAGCCTTTGCTATAATTACAATACAATTTATGATTATATAATAATAAAATAAATGCATGTATAACAATAATGTTTAGGACAATATATTTATGACAATTAAAGAAAATATCATATGGGGGACGGGACAACTTATAAAATGTTGTGAGAGACCCCAGTATGAGGCAGAAATTCTTTTAGCATATCATCTAAAGCAAGACCGTACATATTTGATAGTGAATGATAATAAAGAAGTAAAAAATACTAATAAATATAAAAAATTTATTGAAAGACGCTCTAAACATGAACCTTATGAGTATATCGTGGGGGAGGCTAGCTTTTATGATATCAACTTAGTAGTAGAAAAGGGTGTACTTATTCCCCGTCCTGAAACTGAAATACTCATTGACCTCGTAGCAGATATCATAGCAAAAGAGAATATTACACGTATTGTAGAGATAGGTGTGGGGTCTGGGGCTATTTCTGTGGTATTGGCTAGGAAGTTTCCAAATTTACAGAGTATCGCAACAGATATTTGTGATATACCATTGAAGGTAGCACAATCAAATATTAATAAATATAAACTTTCGAAACGTATAGAGTTACGTAAGTCAAACCTTATTGATAATGTAAGTGAGTCTGTGGAACTTGTAGTCTCTAATCCTCCCTACATTGCAGAAGATTTTTTACTAGAGTCAAATGTGGTAGACTATGAACCTAAAGAGGCTCTTTTTGGTGGTAGAAAAGGTGATGAATTGATTAAACAGATTATCTTAGATGTAAAGAAAAGAGGCATCAGATGGCTTGCCTGTGAAATGGGATATGACCAAAAAGAGCCACTCTCAGCTTTTGTTAATGAACTTGGAGTAAAATCCATACAATTTTATAAAGACTTAGCAGGATTTGACAGAGGATTTATAATAGAATTCATGTAGGGTGTGATTACCATTACATTATAACAATCTAAATAAAAATATAATCACATTTCGCTGTTAGGCTTAAAAAAGTGAACAAAGGAAAACGAATGAATAAATATTTTAAAATGACAACTATGGCATACCTCATTTTTACTTCTATGGTACTAGGTATGATGCTCTATGCTGGTATCGTAGTGACCTCTGTCACCTTTAACACACACTTGTATGTAGGAGCTGAACTTTTGACACAGTTTCAAGAAGGGCAGGTGATGACAGAAAACTTTTTACGTTTATCTTATATCGTCAATCTGCTGATAGGTGTAGTGGCACTGTATGAAGGGTACAAATTTAAAAAATTTGAACGTGACACAATGACAATGATAGCAACTTTTTTTGTTTTGGCTACAGGGCTTTTATTTGCTCAGTATTATATTCCAGATATTATTGCTATGCAAGCACAAGGTGAAGAGATGACAACTTCAGTTGCTTTCCTTAATACACATAAAGGCTCAGAATTGAATTCTAAGATTTTTGCTTTGGCATTGTTGGTGCTTATTGTACAAAATATGAGAAAAGCTTGTAAATAAGTTTATGAATGAGATATTAGAGCACCCGTTTAAACCTATTGTATTCAAAGACACAGAGACGTTGATACTTGGCTCTTTCCCAAGTATTAAGTCTTTTGAAAAACGTTTTTATTATGCACATCCAAGTAATCAGTTTTGGAAAATACTAGAGGTTATGACTTCATACCCTATAAACAACCTAGATCAAAAACTCTGGCTTCTTAAAGAGTGCAGACTAGGACTTTGGGATATGGTACGAGAGTGTAGTCGTGACAATTCACTTGACAGCTCTTTGGAAAATGAAGAAGTCAATGATATTGCAGGTTTTTTAGAAGAATATCCAAGTATTAAAAAACTAGCATTTACAGGAAAAAAATCAGAAGCACTTTTTAAAACACATTTTTCACACCTGGACATAGAGACAGTATATTTACCTTCTCCTTCTTCAGCTTATGCAGCCATGAAATTTGAGGTAAAAGTTAGAGCCTATAAAAAAGCGTTAGGATACGTCTAATGGCAGTTTGGGCTATAGGTGATATACAAGGTTGTTATAAATCTTTGATGGAGCTTTTGGGAAAAATAGCATTTAATCCTGAAGTTGATACGCTTTGGGTAGCAGGTGACTTAGTGAACAGAGGAGAAGGATCACTTCAAACATTGGAATATCTTTACAGTATTCGTAACAGTGTAGAGATAGTACTTGGGAATCATGATATTACCCTTATAGCAGCTTACTATGGCATTAAAAAGTCCAATCCAACTATAGACCCTATATTGACCTCTCCTAATGCAAAAAAACTCATAGATTGGCTTAGAGGACAAAAGTTTTTACATGTCGATTATCACCTTGGTTATTGTATGGCACATGCAGGGATCTCTCCAGAATTTGATTTGGGAATGGCATTAAGTTATGCAGAACGGTTAGAGTCTAGGATACAACGTTGTGATGTACAGATTTGGCTAAAAGAGATGTTTAAAGAAGGTGTTGATAGATTAGACAGAAATGCTGAAGATATTGATATTGATAAATATATTATTTCCAGCTTTACACGTATGCGCTACTGCTATGGTGACCATAGGCTTGATTTTAAACAAAAAGGTAAACCTACCGATGCACTACGTAAAAAAGGTTTAAAGCCTTGGTTTGAATGTAAAAATAAAAAAGAGATAGATTTGAAAATCATCTTTGGTCACTGGTCAACTTTGGGATTTTATCATGATGAACATGTTTTAGCTTTAGATACTGGGTGTTTATGGGGTGGAGAACTCACCGCAGCGAGAATTGATTTAGATGAAGTAGAGATTGTTTCTGTAGGATGTAAAGCAGTACAACAGCCTACTTTACCAAATGCCCCACAAACTTAGAGCCATTATCAAGAATCTTACTCCCTTTTCTAAACCCAAGACCACAAGCTTCATAAGCATAAAAGACACCTGCTTGATAGCTGTCCCCATAGGTATCAGTGACTAGCTCAGTATAGGCTTGGTAGAGCATCTTGTGATTTGCATAATCACCAGCTACAGAATAGAGTTCTGAGGCATTTTCATCTAAAATACTTACATTGCCTCCCTCGCGTCCAAATACTGGCTTTTTAACCTGTTTTTGTCTTTTAAGTGGTTCAAAAGAGCTCTCTAGGAGCAGAGGATGGTTTGGATACAAGTCCCACAGTATTTTAAGTAGTCCTTTACTTTGGAAGAGTAGGGCATAGGCTGGGTTGAAAATGATAGCTTTTTGATTGACAATAATATTTTTTAGTATCATAGATAAATCTGATTCTTCCAAGGCTATATCTTCCCATGGGATAAGTTTAAACCATAACTCGTAGCTTTCTTCTTGGTAGTAAATACCTTCATCATCAAACTCAACATCATCCATAAAAGCAAACGTTGTTTCAAATCCTGCTTCTGTTGCAATATGTTGCAGGAGACGTACGGTGTTTTCTTCTTCGGAATTACCACGGATAGAGGTAAAGAGAAATTTCCAACCATCATAACGTTCTTCAAATGTAGAGACATCTTCTTCCAAGGTTACAAGTCTTTTGAAGTTGTCAAGTAATGCTTCGTATGTGGCATTAAACTGACTCGATTCTTCTAAGCCATTTTGTTTAAGCATCGCCCATTGGACAATAGCAGTCTCAAAAAGAGCAGTGGGGGTATCTGCATTAAATTCTAGTAGCTTGATAGGTGCATCATTTAGCCCACCTGCGAGGTCAAATCTTCCATATAGGTGCCAATGTACATCATTTTCCCATGATTCTTTGATGATATCTACAAGATTAAAAGGGATACCTATTTCATGAAACAGGTTGTTTTCTATTACGTGTTCAGCAGCCTCTATATACATCTCATAAAGTGTGTTGGTAGCTTGATAATATGCTTCTGCTTCTTTTTTGGATAAAACAACAAGCTCATCTGAAATATAAGAGCTTTCATCTGAGTCTGTGTGCCAGACAAAACCAAGTGACTCTAGATACTTTGTATCTAAAGGTACTGTTTTTTGTAAATTAACCACCGAAGAAACCACCTTTTTTCCCAGCAGACTTTTTGTTCCCAAAGAAACCACCTTTTTTTGCACTTGTTTTTCTAGGTTGAGAAAAACTTTTTTTACTTTTTGAGTAAGTAGAAGGAGATTTATATCCTGCTTTTCTATTATTTTGGTAGTTTTGGTTACCAAACAATTTGTTACCTATCCATGCACCTAGCATGGCTCCTGCCATACTTGCCATAATGGTCTCACCAAGACCCATACCTTGTTGCTGCATTTGAGGGTTTTGCTCTTTTGTGAGATTTGATGTACCATTGTCTATTTTTGCTGCTTCTTCTTTAATGAGTTCATCAAGTTGAGCTTGTGTAAGTACCTGTTCTGTACCATCCAGTTTTTTGAGCACTATACGTGTCTCATCTGCAGGGAATTCATCTTTTATTTGGTAACGTCCAGGTGTAGTTTCTTCTATGATGACAAATGCACCTTTTGCCTGTTGTTGTTCTTGTGTTTGTTGGGTACAGCCTGTAACGCCAGTAAGCAATACCGCACCTAAGCCTGTTGCTGCTAGCGTTGAAAGTTTAGTAATATATTTCATCTATGATTCCTAAAAAAATATTTCATATATCATAGCAAAAAAATGGTTAATATGGGAGAGTAAAAGAGGTGTATTTGATGAAAAGGGATGCACAGAGAAGGAAGAGTTTCTCCATACATAAGATTTATACAGTAAAACCTGCGTTAGTCCATTTGTTTTCTAAGAAATGTTGGTACATCTAAAATGTCTTCATTATCACCGTTATAACCGCCTACAACCATTTTGTTAGCAGATCTGATAGTGTTAATATTGGTTGTATTTGAACTTAAAAGAGTTTCTTGTTTTTTGACAGTTGTTGGTTCTGCGATTGCATTCTTATCTTCAAATCCAGTTGCAACAATAGTGATTTTTACTTCATCTATATCCATACTTGGATTGGTTGTTGTACCAAAAATCACAGATGCATCTTCATCTGCACTTTCTTCTATGATACTCATTGCTTCACCAATCTCCATGATAGGGTAGTCAGGATGAATATCAAAATGTACCAATACGCCCATAGCACCATCTATAGAGATATTGTCAAGAAGAGGAGACTCGATAGCAGCTTTTGCAGCATCATAAGCAGCATTTGTTCCTACACTATAACCAGCACCCATAAGTGCCAGCCCTCTATGAGACATCACTGTTTTAACATCGGCAAAGTCAAGGTTTATGTCATTGTCACCGTGTGAAAGAATGACTTTAGAAATCCCTCCCACAGCTTGAGCAAGGATATCATCTACCATTCTAAAACTCTCTTTGATACCAAGGTTTTTTTCAACAATAGAAAGAAGTTTTTCATTTGGCACAACAATGATAGAATCACTTTCACGCTTAAGTTCTTCCAAACCTTCTCTTGCAAGTTTTGTACGTTTGCGGCCTTCAAATTTGAAAGGACTCGTTACAATAGCCACCGTGAGTGCCCCAACTTCTTTAGCAGCCTGAGCGATAATTGGTGCGGCTCCTGTACCTGTACCTCCACCAAGACCTGCAGAGATGAAAACAATATCTGCACCTTCAAGCATCTCTTTAATATCTTCAAAGCTTTCAAGTGCCGCTTCTCTTCCTTTATCCGGAATCATTCCTGCACCCAAACCTCTAGTTGCGTTGATCCCTAACTGCATCTTAAATGGTGCAAGTGATGAATCTAGTGCTTGAGAATCTGTATTTGCAACGATAAGATCAATGGTATTTATACCTTCATTGATCATATGGTTAATCATATTTCCCCCACCGCCACCAACACCAATAGCCTTAATTTTTGCGCCATTTGTTTGACATTTTGTTTCGATTATATCTATTTCAAACTCTTCCATCTCTTCCCCTTTGTTGTGATGTATTCATACTTTTAAAAAAGTTGTTTTGCCCAGCTTGCCAATTTTTTAAACGGATTATTATTCTCTTCTGAAATATTTGGTAAATCATCAAAAGAAAATGCATCCGGATCTGTAGGTTTTATTTTTTGTTTCTTTTCAACCTTTAGTTCTTTATTGTTTTGCTTCGATAACTTTATATCTTCTACTTCGTTAATAGTATTGGTAATTTTAATGTCATTGAGATTTTCTTCATACACAGTTTTGGAGTGTAAAAGTTCCTGTAGGAAATTAATCTCATATTGCGTATGTTTCCCTGATTTATATAGTAGTAAACCAAGTACTGTAGAATATGCAGGGTCTTTAAGTTCATCAAAAAGTCCCTCAATCTCATCAGAAGCTTTACCTATACGTACAGGCATAGCAGAAAAGATAGATTGTGCCAGTTCTCTAATGCCTTTGAGTTTAGTCATACCACCTGTCAAAATAATACCAGCACCTATTTGTTCTTTCAGTGCAGATTTTTCCAGTGAATTTGCCAATATCATCAGTGCTTCTTCTACACGTGAAAAAATAACAGAATGCACAATTTCCAAAGAGACACCATTACGGTTATCTTCATCTCCGATGATTGGTAGTTCTATCACTTCATTACTTGTTTCTATAAGGTTCCCATGACGTATTTTGACATTTTCAGCAATTTGGAGTGGTGTATGTAGCGCCATAGATAAATCATTTGTAATATGGTTTGACCCTACACCTAAAAAGTCATTGTATCGGATAGAATTACCTGTATGTATAACTAAATTACTGGTTTGCCCACCTAAGTCTATGACTGCAACACCAAGTTCTTTTTCATCTTCATTAATGGTAGCAATAGCAGAGGCATAACCGCTTAGTACAATACCATCGATTTCAACACCTGCAGAACGTACAGCTTTTTTAAGGTTAGAGAGGTTTGATTTTTGTGTCATAATAATATTGACATCTGCTTCCATACGGGAAGCATTCATACCAAAAGGATCTTCAATAAAATCTTGATCATCTACTCTGAAATTATATGGAAGAACATGCACAACTTCATATTCATTTGGCACATTAGCATTGTAAAGCGCTGTTTGCATAACACGGTTAATCTCTTTTATGGATATGTCTTTATGAGGTATATTAACAACACCTGTAGAGTTTAAAGATTTAGCATAAGCATTTGAAATAGAAACTGTTGCAGTATTAATGTTACTCCCGGCTATACGTTTCGCATCATTGATGGCTTTTTTAATAGATTTAGAAGAAAGTTCTATATTAGTGATGGCACCTTTTTTAATCCCTTGGGATTTAGAGATTCCATGACCTTGTATTTTGACTTTTGAGTCTTCAACTTCAGCTATTATCGCACATAT
>DQVJ01000234.1 GCA_015661795.1 Sulfurovum sp. | reverse complement strand
GCTGAAAGATCGGTAATATTTTTAGCACGCTTGATGCATGGGTTTTTCGCCTGAAGTCCTGTGAGTTCATCTTCAATTTTATCTAAAAGTATCTCTTTGCGATTCTGATCCCATAATATAATATAATCATCTTCCTGGCTACCCAGTTTTTCTTTCATATGGGAAAACTCTTCAATGCATTCATTTGCTTCAAAGGGGTTTTCTACTGTTTGTAAACATGCTCGGGTTTTTTGCATAGACAATAATAAATCCGGTAGAAGTTTCTTTTGCTGTATAAAGATGTCTTTTCCAAGGTTGTTAAGAAACTTTTGTTTTTTTCTATTTTCTCTTTCTTGTGTAAAACTCACTTTATCCCCTGATATAGCTACTTTATTTTTGATGAGTTTCCTAAAGCTTCCTGTTTTTGTAGTATTTTTTGTTTTTTTATTATCTTTAAAAAATCCTATCTTATGAATAGGATAATCTGGTAGAGTAAACTCCTCTTTGGTATGATTAATATCCAATAAAACTGTGATTGCTTTTTTACTATAATGCGCAGTATAGACATGAGATTCTAACAGTAAAATGATTCCTTTATACATACATTTACGTATCCCCATACCTTCCCATAAATCACACTCGATGTCTGCTATAGTAGATTTCCCTTTATAAGCAAGATTCTTTATGTCATCTTTGGGATTTTTTGAAGCAGCTCTCTTATGCTCTATAAGCTGTTCATTAGAATAATCAACAATTATTATATTATCTTCTGTTTCTTTAACAAACTTTTTTACTTTTTCTTGGTGTTTTATAGCACCGGTTGTTAATAATATACCACTCTCTTCTTCTATTTTTACTTTTCCCCAGTCTTTAAACCGTAATTTGGCTCTACCCTTAATAGTGAGATTGGTCTCAGGTGTAAGCTCTGCTCCACCAGTTATCTCATAAATGATGGTTCCAGACTCTATTTGAAAAGGCATTTTCTCTTCATTGCCATAGATGCTCGTACTTGTAATAGAAAAGAAAAGAATAAAACTCAAACTCACTCTCAAAAATGTATACATATTAATACGTTTCTCCCTTTCAATCAAAAAATTCACAAAGAATCAGACAATTTTACCACAATTTGTCATGATATATATATATTTATTTTCCTATACTATCTAAAAACTATAAGAAATATCAGCAAAAATCATATCGCTGTCTTTTACTGTATCAAATAAAGTGGAACCACCGATATAGTCTACCACGCCAACATTCACATTGATGCCATCTGCTAAATCATATTTTATCCATACTCTTTGGAAACCACCTTCACTGAGTTTTTTACCAAATAATGAGATAAGATAGTTGGCATTAATTGTGTCATTTACAAAATCTGTTGATATACGGAAAGCTTGTTGATAGGTATCTTTTTCTAAGGGATTAAATTCATTTAAAAGTATTTTATCATAGTTATTAAGATGACGTAAAGAAATATCATAAGAGATAAGTGTATCAGCAATACCATTATATTCTACACCTATCAAAGCATCTGTTCTTGAATATAGTTTGTTTTGTGTACTTGTATACTTCAAACCATCGAGATATGCAAGTTCAGTTTTGAGTAACCAACTTCCACTAATAACATTGAGCGCTGTACCAAACATATTTACTTTGTCATGAACCAATGTAGGTCGTGATGAAAAGTTAACATACCCCACATCATCGCGTACCCGTGCTGCATAGAAATTTACATCCCAGCCTGTAAACTCACCACCAACAGAAAGAGCGTAGGTTACATCAGCATATTTTTTTTCCTCCAGATTAGGATTTGGTAGAGGATTAAACGTAGAGCCAAAAGCAGGATTGAGAGAAAAAAATTGTTCAAGTATTGCAATAGGCGTAATACGCCAATCACCTATAAAAAAATCTAACTTTGCCATAGTAACAGGCAAACGCAAGTCCTCTATATCTACTATCGCTGGGCGACGGTTGTCTAAAGGATTTAATATGTCTGTAATACGTATGGTATCAGATCGTCCCCACACAACCACTTGTCGCCCCAGTTTTATATCTATTTTTTCGCTAATACTACCTTCTATATAGGCATCATATAAACGTATTTCTGAACGCTGTTCATCAAGTTCATCTTGTGAATATATTTCATCACGTATATCATAGATGGCATCATAATAGGCTTTTGCATTGATTTTAAAACGCCAATTATTTTCAAATTTATGCTCATAATCTAAGAGTAAAGAAGATTTTAATCCAGTAAAATTATTATGTGGTTTTTTACCATTGTAAGCGTAGGTAACTTGTTCTGTCAGTTTTCCTGTAAACCCAGAGATAATAGTATCTACAGCACTCTCATCATTTTCTTCGTGCTTGTCTAAATCTGTTGTTATATCATCAGAAGAGATTTTACCACTGCTCTCATTGACATCATTTTGAGATGATTCTACCATTGGTTCATCATCAAAACCTGCCATATCATCTGTATGAGAGCTAGAAGCAACAACTTCTAAAGGCTTATCATCAAACCCATCTAAGTCAGCATCTATACTTTGTGCATACATCAATGTTGTAAATAGCACAAAAGGAAGTAATACTTTTTTACCCATAGATTACAGTCCTTTTTCCAATCTTCTTGTAGTAAACAGATCATTACTTAATGGTTTATTTACCTTAATATTTTTAAATTTCAGAACCGTTTTATGTGTAGTAGCTTTACCTTTTTTAGTTGTCATTGTCATTTCATCCACCACCCAAATGCCACTTTGTTTATGTATCTTTTTTAAATCTAAATACTTTTTCTTACCATTTTTCATATAGTTAATCGCTCGTACAACCATGTAATTATCTTTTCTCACAATAGCAACGGTTTTTGTGTATCCTGATTCTTTTCGCGTTTTTTTATTTCTTGGTATTGACTCTATCATCCATGCATCATGTCCACGTACTTTAATCTCCTTAAGAAGTTTAAAGTCATAGTCTTCCAAATCTCTATCTGTCATATCAAAGTAAGAGAAATCTGAGCCCATAAAACTACCACTCTTGTCTGCAGTTGGTATACGCTTAACTTTTTTTAGTGCAGGTAAATACAACCATTGATCATCGTCTTTATTTGCATCATCATAATCATAGGTTAAAAATGCCGTATTCTTCACATCTGCTGGAGATTTAAAAAATAATATTTGATATTCATCTACACCAAAATCTTTACCATATGATTTGATATCACGTATACGTTTGTTGTTATTTTTATCCATTAAAATCATAAGCATATTTTGCTCAATGGTTTTGCCATCATCACGTGCATCCACTTTTTCCATAATTGCTCTAGCTTTTGCATCATCTGCTAAAAGATTCGTAGTTAAAACTGAAAGCCCTAAAGTAAATCCAATAAGTAATTTTTTTGTCATCATTATCTCCATTTTAAATTTTATTTAATCCAACCACGCTTGGCAGCAACTATCATGAGTGAAGGTGCTAAAAGCAAGTCTGCTAGTAATGCCATCACAATGACCGAACCTGTAAGTAAACCAAAGTTTTGTACAGATATCATTTGGGCCATCAAATAAGAGTAAAATCCTAATGAAAGTACTACTGTAGTAATAACCATTGCTTTCCCTGTCGTAAAAAAGGTCATTTGTATCGCTTTTTCACTGTTACCCGTTTCCAAGTAGTATCGCCTAAAATTGTGGAGAAAGTGTATAGTATCATCTACCGCTAATCCAATAGCAATGCTACCTATAAGCAAAGTAAACATGTCTAACGGTATCTCCATCATATACATCAATAGTAATCCCAAAATAATAGGTGTCAAATTTGGTATCATACTTAAGAGTCCTATACGGATAGAACCTAAAATAAATATCATCATAAAGGTAATCAATATAAAAGCAATAATATAACTCATTACAGATGAGTTTACAGCATTTGCAAAGGTATTAATCAGTAATGGAATCATGCCTGTGGTTTCCACTTTTTCATCAGGAAATGTTTTAGCTACCTCTTTTTTGACATATTCTAGGACATGTACTGCTTTGACTGCATCTGTCCATGGAAGCTTAATAGTGATTCGTGCCTTAGAAAACTGACTGTCTACCACATCTTCTAAATCATCAGAACCAGAATTTTCAAATAGAAGTAACTCTTGTGATACAAGGTTTTCATCATTTGGGATACTATAAAAAGTCTCTTTATTTTCATGTAAAGCACGGTTAGTTTCTTTCACGATGGTTGCCAGTGAAACCACTTTACCAATATGTGTATATTCATCAACATATGCCTCCATCCGTTTAGACATTGCATTCAGTTTTTGAAGTCGTTTTGGGTGGTTCCAGCCATTCTCTACACCTGTATCAATAATCGCCTCTATCGTAACTGTACCATTCATTTTATCATCTATCACTTCTGTTGAGACTCTATTTTCATTGCCTTCTTGAAACCAGTACAAAGGATTATGCGAAAGTTCTATCTTCGATGAGGCCACAAGAGCTGCTATTACCAAAATAAAAGAACCTACAATAATCCCTTTATAATATTTTATCGGGAAAAGTGCCAAAATGGCCATGAACTCATCCATTTTTCCTATTTTTTCTTTTTGCTTTTGTTTAAATCTTGTAATACTCAAAAATGCAGGTAAAAGTGTTAACGTTAAAACAAGAGATACCATCACACCAAAAGATGCAAAAATACCCAGGTCAGAGATAGGTGCAACCTCTGAGCCAGAAAAAGACCCTACCCCTATAGCTGTTGTAACAGAAGTCATGGCGATGGCTAAGCCAGAATGTCCCAAAGTATATTGTATAGCTTCTTTTTTATCACCATATTTATTAAACCTGTCAAAAAAGATGGATAAAATATGCACTGTAGCTCCGATACTGACAGCTAAAAGTAATGAGGGAACTATTTGTGTAGGTAACTTAAAGGCTACACCTGTCCATGCCATAGTACCTATCGTTGCCAGTAAAGAAAGTATAATAACTATAAGAGGATATACCACTGCAGAAATTCGTCTAAACATCACAAACAAAAAGACTATAATAATCAAAAATGTAATCCGAGTAAATTTTTCCATATCTGCTTTCATTTGTGCTTTTAGTGCATTATTAACCGCAGGGCTTCCTGCTACATAAATTTTCAATCCCTTTTCTTCATATTGTTCAACAATCTCGTGAATCACTTTTAGCAATGTGGCATTTTCCGCATCAGTCAAGAAACTTCTTTCTTCACCGTTATCTCCAATAGCCCTTGAGATATCACCAAAACCTTCATCAAAATCACTTTCTAAAGAAACTTCTTTTTCACCTTTATGAGAATATGCATCTGTCTCTATAACTATTGTAGTCATGGTACCATCTGCACTTAACAATAAATCTTTATAAAAATGTGAAGCTAAAGCTTGCTTTTTAATAGTATCTACTTCTTTTTGTGTTTCAGGAAACGGTTCAAGTAAATCATCCGTTATAAGCTGATCGCCCTGACCTCGAGTGTTACGTACATTATAAAGTGATGTGACATCATCAAGATAGGGTACCTTTTCTTCTATCTCTTCATGTAAATCTCGCAATGTTTTTAAAAACTCTACAGTAAATATTTTATCACTACTGATAGCTAAGACGATACGTTCATCACGCCCGAACTGTTCTCTGAATTGATTATAAGTAATCAAAACTGGATCATCTGGATGCATAAAACCTTCTGTTGATGTATCCATTTTTATTTGTGGTACATGATATAAAGGAGGAATGAGTAAAGCTATCACTAACAAAATGACTTTGAAAGGATTATCATGTATATATCCTCCAAATTTCCCCATAAGTGCTTCTAATTTATTGTGCATTGGTTTCCTTTGTATAATTTGTATTTTTATCTGCCATGTGTAACAATGCCGGTAGGTATAGCAAATCTATAATCAATGCGATGATTAATGCTGTAGCTGTCACTACCCCGAAATTTTGGTTAGGAGTAAAGGTACTAAATGCAAACACAGAAAATGATAATGCTAAGACTATTGTAGTAAAAAGTATCGCCTTTCCTGCATAATGCAAGACTTCATCAAAAGTCTCAGCCATACCCAGACCTCTTTTTCTTGCATCAAAGTATTTGACCAAGAAGTGAATCGTGTCATCCACCGCCACCCCGATAATAATAGCTCCTGCTATCGCCACACCCATGTCTATAGTAAATCCTATCCAGCCCATCACACCGATGACCAGTATGACTGGGAGTAAATTTGGAAGTAAGAGTATCCAAAGTATTTTGAGCCTTTTAAAGATAAGTAGCATCATGATGGAAACTATGAGTATGGTTAAAGAGAGTGAGTAGATGAGTGTAGCCGTTACATCTTTAGCCATATAGGCATACATCGCTGTTTGACCTGTAAGTGTCATAGCATAAGGTGTTTTATCCCACCACTCTTTGGCAAAATTGATCATCTTTATGTCTTTGCTATTGTCTACAATATTTGTAAGTACAGTGATACGTAATTTACGTTGATCAAAATCCATTTGGTCAGTAATTTCCATACCTTGAGGCAATCCCATAGAATAGAGCAATAGATATTGTGCTATGAGATTTCTACTCTCAGGTATGACTTCTTTTTGGTTCATGATTTTATTATATCTTTTGATGGTATCAAGCAGTGAACTCACATGACGGACATCTTTAGGAAACATAAGCTGATAATCTTCATAAAAATTTTCCACTGTACGTAAAAAGGCGGGGTCTTTTATGCCATCTGTTTTACCGGAGTCTGCTATAAGTATATATGACATAGAGCCAGTAAGATTCTGCATAGTAAACTCAGAGGATTTACGTATTTCGACTTCTTTATCAAAATACTTGATGGTGTTGGAATCTACTTTTACAAAAAATAGTCCTATACCTAAGAACACCACAATGAGTGTAACAAAAAATATAATCTTTTTATCATTGTTTACTATAAATGTGCCATAGCCAAATGATTTAAATTGTTTTTTCTCGATACTTGTACCTTTCATAGGTTTTTTAAGTAGTAATAACAGTGCTGGCATCCAAAATACAGATATAAGAAATGCCAATACTGCACCAGATGCTGTGGCAATACCAAGCGTAGCCACAGGAACAATGTCTGAAATAGCTAAGGTAGAAAACCCTACAGTAGTTGTCGCAGAAGTTAACAATATAGGCAAAAAGTTCTTTTCTAGGGAATGAGCCACTGCCTCTTTGTTTTCTAGCCCTTCTTTTTTATTCATCAGCCATAGTGAGTAAATATGTACCGCGTCAGCGATACCAATAGCCACAATAAACACGGGGATATTGGCTGTAAAATTGTTAAGCTTGTAGCCTAAAAGTGTTTGGACTGCAAGCACAGACAAAAAGGTGAAGAGTACAACAGCTAAAGGCACCAAGGCACCAGACACACGACGAAAAAGCATAAAAAGTAGTATCATAGAAGCCAAAAATACCATAGGGGTAAACACCATAGCATCATGCCCTGCTATCGCAACAAAAGCTTGTGTCATGGGTGGTCCACCATTAAGCCAATATTTATAACCTGTCTTTTCTTCTTCTGAGTCTATAATCGTATTTATATAGCCCATCATTTCTTGTGAAATATCTCCGTCTTCATTGGCATTGGCTTCAAGACGAGCAAATATCATAGTCGTTGTAGCATCTCTAGAGATAAACCTATCTACGATGATGCTATCATGGGTTGCAATTTTTTTACGCTCTTCTAGGTAAGCAGGCGTAGCCTCCTGCAAGTCCTCTACGATGAAGTCATCTACAAGTACATCATCTGGCTTGTTTGCTTCAGCATACACATGCTGATAGTTAGTGATACTGTCTACCCTATCTATATGTGGCATCTCCCACAAGGCTTCTGTGATGCGTTGTATGCTTCCTAGTGCTTTTTTATTAAATATGCCGTTTTTATCTTTAAAGACGATGACTAAACCGTCATCATTGGAAAATTCATTTCTAAACTTGTCATAGTCCGTAAGTGTTTGAGAATCTTTTTCAAACCATATACG
>DQVJ01000265.1 GCA_015661795.1 Sulfurovum sp. | reverse complement strand
TGGGGAGGAGATTTTACACCCTATAAAGATTATCAGCATTTTTCGAAATAATAATGATTAATGAATGATTAATGAATGATTAAGATATTAAATAGTATTATATAATAATTATAAAAACAAGGAGATAGAAGAAATGAAAAAAGTAACACGAACACTATTGTCTATGATGGTAATAAGTAATTTGAGTTTTGCAGGAGGTGATTTTACGGAGGCAGTTGAACCAGTTGTTACCGTTCCGGTAGTTGAAGTAAATGATGCAGGGTTTTATCTTGGACTTGGTATTGCAGCAGTGATTACATATGAAGAAGCAGGCAGTTTTTTTGATCCTGAACTTGGACAAGAACGAACGGGAGACTTGGCTTTACTTGCGGGTTATGACTTTAATAAGTACATAGCCATAGAAGCACGATATATGACGACTGTAGCACACGATGATATTTTAGATAGAACATTTTGGGCAGTTTATGTAAAACCTCAATACCCTGTGACAGAGGATTTTAATATTTATGGACTTTTGGGTTATGGGAATTATCAATTGGATGGTAAGAATGGCTCAGGTATTGATATAGATGAGAATGGTTTTCAGTGGGGTCTTGGCGCAAGTTATGAGGTAGTAGAGGATATTTCTATTTTTATTGACTATATTAGTATAGCTAAAGGAGTAGATGTACCTTTATTTATAAATACTAACATAGATATAGATTCTGATGCTGTAACTATAGGTATGACATATAAGTTCTAATCAGAAGGTTGGGACTCTTTTTTGTCCCTTTCTCTTTTGTCAAAACATAGAAAATTATTTCTTAAATACATTTCCCAACATGCCTTTTATGGCTCCTTGTAAATCTGCAGGATAAATCACAAATTTACTATTGTCACTTTTGGATATTTGTTCTAGAGAATTAATGTAACGGTCACCCAGTAAGAACATTGCAGGAAGTTCTTTGTCTTGAATATTTTCACTGATGACTCGGATTGCTTCGGCAGATGCATTGGCTAGTGTTATTTGTGCTTTGGCTTCACGCTCTGCAGCAGCTAGTTTACCGTCAGCTTCTAAAATGGCAGCATTTTTATTACCTTCAGCTGTAGTTTCTATGGCTCTTCTTTCTCTTTCTGCAGCAGCTTGGCGTTCCATAGATTCTTGCATGGAAGTACTTGGATTGATATCTTGTATCTCTACAGATTTGACAGTCACACCCCAGTCTGCAACATCATCGATGATAGCATCTTTAAGTTTGGTTTTGATATGCTCACGATTTGAGAGTGCTTCATCTAGACTCATTTCTCCCAAAATAGAACGGAGGGTAGTCATAATCAGTTGTTGGATGGCTACTCTAAAGTTTTCTACTCCATAGAGTGCATTTTCTGGTTTGGTGACACGTACAAATGCAACAGCATTTGTAAGTATGACAGCATTATCTCTAGTAATGACTTCTTGTTGAGGAATGTCTAAAATAATATCTCGGGTCGTAATTTTTTGACGTACTGCTTCAATGTAGGGAATGATAATGTTCAGTCCTGGCTTTAAAACGCGTGAAAATTTACCCAGCCTTTCGACTAACCACTCTTCTCCCTGGGGAACAATATTAATCCCTTTATAAAGAGTGACAACAACTAACAGAGCTAAAATAATAACGACATTTAATGCTTCCATGATTTTCTCCTAGAATTATTTATACGGCTCTCACACTAATGAGCTGTCCGTTTACTTCCTGTATTTGAATACGTGTACCCACTTTTAATGTTTCTTCAGCAGTTGCGTGCCACGTAGTATTTCCCAGCACAGGTGTATCAAAAATGACTTTACCTCTTTGGTGTGGATGTATCTCCTCGCTAACTGTACCATAGGTATCCAGAGTATGGTCTGACTGTCCTGTATTACTAACTATAGGAATTTTGACCCATTTTTTCCATGCCCAAAGAGATAACAAAGAGAGGACTATCCACGTAAGTACTTGGTTTAAAAAAGTCATAGGCATTATAAAATCGAGTATTCCCACAATCACAGCAGCAACACCTAAACCTAAAATGACAAATGTCCCTGTGTTCATCTCTAAAATAAGTAAGATGAACCCTATGATAATCCAATACCACCATACGACATTTGCATCTAAAAATTCAACCATATAAACTCCTTAAGTATCGTAAAATAAATTATATCATAAAAGGATAATAGTCCAAAAAGTACAGATAATAAGTATAATTTGGGTATAATCGCGGAAATTTTCACGAAATATGAAGGATAATAGATGTCAACTTTAAATGTATATTATGACAAAGATTGTGATTTAAATATCATTAAGTCAAAGACAGTAGCGATGATTGGTTTTGGTTCACAAGGACATGCACATGCAGAAAACCTTAGAGATTCTGGTGTAAATGTTATCGTTGGGCTTAGGAAAGATGGATCATCTTGGGCAAAGGCTGAGGCAAAAGGTTTTGAGACATTCACTGTTGCAGAGGCAACAGCTAAAGCAGATGTAGTGATGATTCTTCTTCCTGATGAAAATCAAAAAGAAATCTATGAAGCAGAAATTGAGCCAAATCTTAAACAAGGTGCTACTATAGCCTTTGGACATGGGTTTAACATCCATTATGGAAGAGTAGCGCCAAGAGCGGACATTAACGTTACTATGATAGCACCAAAAGCACCAGGGCATACAGTGCGTTCTGAGTTTGTAAGAGGTGGTGGTATTCCAGACCTTATCGCTGTAGGTCAAAACCCAAGTGGTACAACAAAAGAACTAGCTCTTTCTTATGCATCAGCTATAGGTGGTGGTAGAACAGCAATTATCGAAACTACTTTCAAAGACGAAACAGAAACGGATCTTTTTGGAGAGCAAGCAGTGCTATGTGGTGGTGTAACATCATTGGTTCAAGCTGGTTTTGAAACATTAACTGAAGCGGGTTACGCACCAGAACTTGCATATTTTGAGTGTCTTCACGAGCTTAAGCTCAT
>DQVJ01000075.1 GCA_015661795.1 Sulfurovum sp. | reverse complement strand
TCTTCAAATGCATCAAATCCAGGTTTCAAGGTTCCAAATAAATGCACTTTATAACCTTTTTTTGCTGCTGCATGTGCCATTTTTATTACCCTGGCATCATTCACCCCTGGGTTAGATACAATATAAGCAATCGTTTTATTCATCTTCTTCACCTTTGTTTTCAAGCCCAGACATCATACTGATTCTATTTTCAATAATAGGTTCAAGATAGGAAATTTTATCTTTCATAAGTGTCAACTGCTGATTATAATTATTACCCTGGCTTTCAAGTATCAATATTTGATACTTTATTTGATCAATACTAATATAATGATTTATAAACTCTCTGTGTAATTGCAAGAATTGATCATCATCTTCTCTTGTGTATTTCATGTTTACAATCAGATTTTCAAATCTCTCAAATCTCTGAAATAAACTATCAAATAACTTATCAGTATAAACTTGCGTGTAATTGTTTTTATAGTTTGTAAAGAAATGTTCTGGTTTAGTTTTTAAATAGATGTTATTTTTTTCTTCAATATTTACATAAGAACTTTCCAATGTAGAGTCATAGAAGGATGAATTTTTAATGGCTATTGAACTTATGTAGCTGTCAATATAAGCTACTCTTTCATACTTACAATTATGATTATTATCCTTCATAATTACAGTACTAATAAATTTAACATCTAAAAAATGGCTTTCAATATATTGATTCAATTCAAAATATGAATTATCAAACTTCATTTTTTCAAAGGTTACACGTTTAAAGCTATTACTATTAAATGCAGTTTGAGAACATTGAACATTTTCAAAACTAGTGCCTTCAAAAATATTGTTTTTTAATACGGAATTATTAAAAGTAGTATTTAGAATATTTGTATAGGAAAAATCATTATGATATAAATAGACCATATCAAGAGAGACATTTTTAAATACTGCTCTTTGCAAATTACAATTCTTAAAAATAGATTCACTTAAGTTAACATCAATAATAGTTAAAAAGCTAAGATCTTCATTTTCAAAAACAAGTTGCCTGCCCTCTTGCTTGTTACTCTCTAACCATTTTACGTGTTCTTGGATATCTTGATGAAATCTAAAGTTTTTCAAAATGTTCTCCTATATACATTATTTCTTTCTCTGTTAAATAAGGATTCATAGGGATACTCATTATCTCTTTACTTACCATTTCTGAAATTGGAAAGCTGCCTTCCTTATAATCTAAGTACTCAAAACATTCTTGTAAGTGTAATGCTACAGGATAGTGAACTGCCGTGGGTACACCTTGTTCTTTTAATTTAACTTGAACATTATCACGATTTCTAACCCTAACTGAGTATTGTGCCCATGCTGAACTGGCTTTACTTTCTACAAATGGTAATATTAACTCTTTGCCTTCCAAAGCTTTTGTATATTTTCTTGCCACTTTTTGTCTAAGTTCTAGATCTTTCGCATAATACTTTAATTTCACATTCAATACTGCAGCTTGTATTGTATCCATTCGTCCACCCATACCAATGTACTGATGATGATATCGCTTAGATTGTCCATGCACTCTGAGAGATTTCATTTTTTGGGAAAGAGCATCATCATTTGTAAATACTGCGCCACCATCACCAAAACATCCTAAGGGTTTAGCAGGGAAAAATGATGTAGTTGATATATCTCCTAGGTTACTGTCAGTCTTAGTTTTATACGTTGAACCAAATGATTGTGCACCATCAACGATAACTTTTAGTGAATGTCTGTCTGCTATAGTTTTGATAGCATCCATGTCTGCTGGTTGACCATATAAGCTTACAGGGATGATAGCTTTTGTTTTAGGTGTAATTGCTGCCTCAATCTTTGTTGGATCTATGTTATAGGTTTTTTCATCTATATCGACAAAGACAGGTATTGCACCTAAAAAAGCAATAGTCTCTGCCGTAGCAATGAAAGTAAAGGGCGTTGTGATGATTTCATCACCTGGTTTGATGTCAAGAGCCATCATAGCAAGAAGAAGAGCATCTGTACCACTACTACAAGTAATAGCATGTTTGGCACCTGTAAATGTTTGCAATGACGCTTCAAGCTGTGTAACCTCTTCACCCATAATGTAGTTTGATTTATCCAATACAGAGTGAATAGCTTCATCAATTTCATCTTTATAAAGTTGATACTGTTTTTGTAAGTTTGCAAAATCTATGCTCATTAGAGTACCTTTAGTTGATCATCAACAACTTTGTATTGCGAATTGTCATATGGATCAATAGCAATGTTATTTTCATTAAACTTTAAAGTGTTACCGGCTTTACTAACCCAGCCAATTTGACACATGGGGACACCTACCATAAGAGCATAAGGCTTAACATCTTTATTGACAACAGCACCCGAACCAATAAGGGCATATTCTCCAACTGTAATACCGCATACTATAGTTGCATTCGCACCAATGGTACATCCTTTTTTTAAAAGTGTCTTTTTAAATTCATCTTTTCTCTGTATAAATGCTCTTGGGTTTATGACACTAGTAAAAACCATAGAGGGTCCCAAGAAGACATCCTCTTCTATCCCAAC
>DQVJ01000144.1 GCA_015661795.1 Sulfurovum sp. | reverse complement strand
TTAAAAAGAGTACCAGCAGTAGCAGCCCATTCAAGTGATGGAGCTCAGATTTACTATGAGGTAAAACCTACATCTATAGAAAACAGAACAGAAAAAATCTTTAGAATTACCAACGAATGGTCGTATGTGTCTTTAGATGGTTCAGCACGTTTTGCTTATGATTTCCAGAACACAACTGCCACTAAAAAACAAGGCGATTTTGATGTAGCTATTGAAGCATTTAAAAAAGCTAAGACTATACGTTTTAACTCTATGATAACAAATGAAGAAGCGATGATGCTTCAAACGTTAAAAGAAAAAATGGGTGTAAAGCTTGTAAACCATGAAGTAAAAGCATTCCAAACATTCTTAAATCACTACGAAGCAGCCTCAGGTAACAGCCTTTGGTCTACGGACACTGACAGTATCATGAAAAACTCTGATTTTGTTATCTCCATAGGAATAGCGATGAGAAATGATTCTCCTGCTATGAAATATGCCTTTAACAATGTGCAAAAGCTTAACAAAGGTGCAGGACTTTATTTTCATCCAGTAGGAGATACACTTATCCCTACCTTTGGTAAGAACATACAAACATTTACGCATAAAGTGGGACTTGAAGAAGCAGTACTTTACCTAGTGCTTGACTTGTTTGCAGATAAAGACAAGCTTCCATCGGATGTAAAAGAGTACATAAGCAGCTTCCATAAGTCTGAGACTAAGACCATTACAGAACGTGTAGAAAAAACAGTGAAAGAAATGGTCATAAACGAAGAGACAGGTGAAGAAGAGGAAGTAGAAAAGAAAGTCAAAGAGAAAGTTGAAAAAGAGATAACAGTAACAAGTAATGGTCTTGTAGATTTGCTCGGTGGCGACTCATCTACCTTTGAAGATGCTTTTGCAAAAATGTTGAAGAAAAAAGAAAATTTTTCCATGATGCTAGGCGAAGACCTTTACTACCATGATAAAGCAGAAAACATCGCTAAACTTGTAGCACTAGTAGAAGCTACTTGTGACATAAATGTAGTCATGACACCACCTAAGTCAAATGCACTTGGTGTGGCACTCATCTGTGACCTTGATGATGATGCAAGCGGTTATACAATAGGGTACAATGAAAATGGTGACTTCAGACTCTCTGCTCTTGGCACAGGCGACTTAGACATGCCTGCGATGAACCAGCAAGAAGGTACACTATGTAATATAGGCAAGAGAGTGCTCCCTACCAATGCAGCTGTAGAGTACAATGGTTATGAACTCAATGATCTTATGAAGGTACTTGTAGATGCTCCAGAGCTTACAGTAGACTGGACAGAGATGCTTCCAACAGATAGAGGATTTAAAGCTCTAGCATTTGACTCTCTTACAAATTCATTTTCTAATGATGGCTCAGATAATCGTGGCTACACGTTAGAGCGTAATGATACAGAAGCAGAAGAGTTGCTTGTAGATAAGTTTGATGAAGATGCAGTACTTGAAGGCGACATCGCATACAGATGTAACCCTGCAAGACAGTTCAACGACTTTACAGACAAGTCACACGAAATCTTTGAGGCTTTTGCACTCTATGCAAGTGAAGAAAAAGCAGCTAGCTTGGGTAGCAAAGTAGAAGTGGTATTTGACACTGGAAGCATCACTTTAGATGTAGTAGTAGATGCAAAAATCATAGGTGACATTGTAAAAGTACCTGACTTTAGAGCGGCAGAAGGCGTGTATGACCTCTTTGCTGGGTCACGCTATAAAACAGTAACATTGAGAAAGGCATAAGATGGACACAACATTAGTAGCACAGGGTGTAGAAAACTTGCCACAAGTGACAGCAGTAGGTGTCATGATCAAAGCACTCATTATCTTAGCAGTGCTTTCAGCTTTGGCTGGCTTTGGTACCTATATAGAGAGAAAAGTACTAGCATTTATGCAAAGACGTCTTGGACCAATGCACGTAGGTCCATATGGACTACTCCAGATAGCAGCAGATGGGATAAAACTTTTTACCAAAGAAGACATTATCCCCCAAAATGCAAACAAGCTCATCTTTATGATAGCACCGATTATCACAGCGGCTACAGCGTTCATCGCTTTGTCTGCTGTGCCTGTGTTTCCTGATTTTACAGTACCAAACTTTATCCCTCTTATTGGTGGTACATTTGTACCATCCATCGCATCAGATGTCAATGTAGGTATATTGTTCGTGCTTGGTATGATGGCAGCAGGGCTTTATGGCCCTTTGTTAGCAGGTATGTCACAAGCAAACAAATGGGGTATCATAGGAGCAGCTAGAACGGCTATACAGTTTTTGTCCTATGAAGTAGTTACTGGACTTTCTATTTTGGCACCTATTATGCTGGTAGGATCATTGTCCTTTGTAAACTTTAATGACTATCAAAGTGGGGGGGTAGGTTCATGGCTTATTTGGCAACAGCCAGTAGCCTTCATACTTTTCCTCATTGCAGGTTTTGCTGAAACAAATAGAACACCTTTTGATTTGCTTGAACATGAAGCAGAGGTTGTTTCTGGATATGCAACAGAGTATTCGGGTATGAGATGGGGTATGTTCTTTATCGGGGAGTATGCCAACATGATAACAGTTTCTATTATTGCTTCTGTGGTTTTCTTAGGTGGATATGATGCAGAGGGTATGTTTGGATGGTTGTTTATCATGCTCAAGATTGCATTCTTTTTCTTTCTGATGTTGTGGGTAAGAGCATCTTGGCCACATATCAGACCAGATCAGTTGATGTGGTTTTGTTGGAAAGTTTTAATGCCAATAGCATTGATAAATATTTTCATTACTGCCATTGTAGTATTGGTTTAAGGAGCAGATATGAGTTTAGAACAATTTAAAGACAGAAATGTAGGCAGACAAAATTACATTACATTAGATGTAGGTAAAAAACCTAAAGGGGCGATGTGTCAGTTTAAACAAGTCGCTAAAAGAACCTTTAAGGGGGAACTTTTTGTAGGACTAT
>DQVJ01000255.1 GCA_015661795.1 Sulfurovum sp. | reverse complement strand
TTCAAATTAAAAAAATATAATTCTAATAGATATATAAAGGAAATCAACATGAAAATATTACTTTTAGCTACACTTTTGACCTGTAGTACGCTTGTAGCAACTGATCTCAATACCACGCAGCCGTTGACAGCCAAACAAGAAGGTATCAAATACATAAAGATGCTTGGAAACGCACTGAAAAAAGAACTTCAAGCAAAAATGATGGCCGATATGAGTGGGATACAGGCTTTAGAATTTTGTACACGCAAAGCAAGTGAAATCACTCAAAATATCAATACAAAACTTCCAGCCTATGCAAAAGTCAGAAGAACAGCCCTCAAGGTAAGAAATGATGTCAACAATACTGCAGATACACTAGATACCCAAGTAATGCAAGCATATGTAACCTCGATAGCCGAAAAAACATTTACACCTAAAGATATCAAAGTAGTAAAAGAGGGGAATATAACAAGAGTCTATAAACCACTGCTTACCCTGCCAATATGTTTAAAATGCCATGGGACACATGTGTCTCCTGCATTAAAAGAACGTATAAAATCTGCGTATCCCAATGATAAGGCAATGGATTTTAAAATAGGGACACTAAGAGGAGTCATCGTTGCTGAGATTGAAAAACATTAAAGGTTTTTGAGCTGTTTATCATGATAGCGGCTCAAAAATATCAGAGCCAATATCCCACCCATCAAGGCATACCCCATATCTGACTGCGTATCCCACATATATCCTTGCGTACCTAAAAATGCTTCTGCATCTTCACCTGTAGCAAGCGCTACCCACCACTCTATCAACTCATAAAAAGCAGAAAATGCCAAAATAATACTCAATATAATATAGTTAAGCCATATTTTAGATGCTTTGACCACTTCAAAACGTATCAGAATTTCTCTTGCTAAAATGGCCGGAATGAACCCTTGTGCAAAGTGTCCTACTTTATCATAGTTATTACGTGTTTGATTGAAAACCTCTTTGATAGTATCAAATAGAGGTACCTCTGCATAAGTATAATGTCCACCCACAAATAAAATAATCATATGAATAAGTATTAAGATATAGAGAAGTGGTGTCAAAGGAAACTTTTTATAGCTTATAGATAACAGAATAAACCCGATGAAAGCTGGAAACACTTCTAAAAACCATGTAAAGTGATCTTTAGGTGCATAAGCCGACCAGATAAGTACCAGAACATATATGCATATCCATAGATACTTCATCTTATTTCACCGCCGTGAGCAGAAAAACTGTAAAATCAGCATGTGGTTTACTTATGGTGTGTGCCAAAGAGAAAGAGATATCTTTAAATCCTGCCTTTTGTGCCTCCTGGGCAAGTAGATGCCTATCAAAACCGTAATGAAATACGCCTGTATTGTCAGAATGAAAATTTCCATCTTCTCTGTCTAAATCTGCAATAGCAATAAACCCACCATCTTCTAACATTGTATAAAGCTTTGAAAAGAGGGTATACGTATCTTCTAAATGGTGTATAGTCATAGAAGAGATAATACCATCAAATTTTCTTTCAAGGATATCGATACTTAAATCTTTTTCTATCACTTCTGTCTCACACACAAAGTCATTACATTTGTTTTGAAACTCTAAAAGCATAGAAGGGGAGTTGTCTACTGCTACTATTTTTTTGACATAGGGAGCTACAAAATAACTTAAAAGCCCTGTACCTGCACCAAAGTCCATAATTTCCATCGACGTGTCTAGTTTTATATTACTTACTATCAATTCAGCAATGCCTTTTGCATTTTGTACACGGTTTGAATTCATATCCCATGATTTTGATTTGTGTGCAAATAAATCTTTATTTTTAATCATCTATTTTCCATATTTTTTAATTTTAAATTTAATATACATTAATATTTTTTAGTATTTAACTAGAATAAGGACTCTTGTTTATCTATTTTAATATTTTCCCAAAAGAAATCTACGTGTTTTTCAAACATTGAAACCACAGAAGAAGTCGATTTTTTGTCTAATTTTAGCAAAGAAACCTGCATTTGGTAGAAAAAAAGTGGTGAAAAGAACTCATTTGCCAACAAAAGAGGGTCTGAAGACTTTATCAACTCATTTTGCATCATACCAAAGAAGACTCCAGAGAGCTTTTTAACATTTTCCTGGTAAAAATGCTCGTTATAAATCTCTCTTATTCGTTCATTACGGAAGATCTCCTGCATAAGTAGCTTATAAAGTGCCTCATTTTGCCCGTCAAAGCTTAAAAGCTTAAAAGTGGTAGCAATGCTTGCCAAAAGTGCCTTTCCTTGTATTTGAATCTCCTGAGGGTCTTTATCTTCAAATAATGTCACGATGGCTGATGATGTGAGATTACCTATAAGGGTTTCTAGTATCTCATCTTTGTTTTTAAAGTGGTTATAGAGGGCACTTTGCTTCACCCCCATAGCAGCTGCGATATCTCGTACGGTGGTTGCCTTGTACCCCTTAACTGCAAAAAGTTTGAGGGAGGTTTTGAGTATTTTCTCTTTAGTTTTACTTCCTTTGGTAGGCAGAGAAGTGACGCTCTCATCGTTCATAGTGACTCCTTTTATGTAATTATAGTGAACATATGTTCATATGTCAATACTTACGTTCCCTATTAAAAGAACAAGTGTTCTTATTTATTATTTTGTGTCAACTTAATAATGAACATTTGTTCATATATTTAAACATATCCATTTACTATAATGAACAAATGTTCTTAATGTGTGCTACAAGTGCCCTATATACCGTCCATTACAGAATATACCATTCTATAAGGTTTGAATCCGAGTAAAATTATATTTATTAATATTATATTACTGTATTTTTTCCATAGTTAATTAAAAGTAAACACTTTTTTCAGTTATAATATTAAAATATTTTTTTAGTAAATACAGTAACATAGGTAGATCATATGGATAAGAAGACACACGGAATAACACATGACCTTTTTGGAGGACTTACCGCTGCAATAGTGGCATTGCCTTTGGCATTGGCTTTTGGAGTACAGTCTGGGATGGGTGCAACTGCAGGACTTTATGGTGCTATAGCTTTAGGTATTCTTGCTGCACTGTTTGGGGGAACTAAAACACAAATTTCTGGACCCACTGGCCCTATGGCTGTTGTTGCAGCCGCCATTATTGCTGATGAAATTGCAAGGTATGGATCTTTAGATGCTGCACTGGGAACCATTGTCGCCACATTTGTTTTGGCTGGAATTTTTCAAATTCTTATGGGCTTGTCCATGATGGGTAGTTATATACGATATATGCCTTATCCTGTTATTTCAGGTTTTATGAGTGGTATAGGATTGATTATCATTTTCTTCCAAATTTTTCCATTGTTTGGGTTAGAGTCTTCATCAGAAATCATAGAAATCTTTGCCTCACTTCATACAATACCACAATCTATGAATGTACAAGCATTACTTCTTTCTAGTTTAACCATTGCTATTATTTATCTTTTTCCAAAGATAACCAAGAAGATTCCTTCTACCTTGGTTGCCTTAATCAGTTTGACGATCATCGCTGTATTTTTCAAGTTGGATGTTCCTATTATTGGAGATATTCCCAAAGGACTTCCCGATATACATATTGATACACTACTGTCACTAGACTGGCACCACCCTATGGTCATCATCATACCAGCACTCACGCTTGCAGCACTTGGATCGATAGATTCCTTATTAACCTCTGTCATTGCAGACAACAAAACCAAAACCAAACATAACCCAAACAAAGAGCTTGTTGGGCAAGGTATAGGTAATGCATTTGCAGGTCTCATCGGTGGGCTACCTGGTGCTGGTGCCACTATGAGAACGGTAGTAAACATAGATGCAGGCGGCCACACCAGACTTTCTGGCGTAGTTCATGGACTTATCTTACTTTTTGTATTACTTGGAGCAGGGGAGTTTGCAAAGTTAATCCCCCTGCCTGTATTGGCAGGAATCTTAATCACAGTAGGAATAGGTATCATAGATTATAAAGGTCTCAAACATATTAATGCTGTACCTCGTTCTGAAGCAACTATCATGATTATCGTCCTTGTTTTAACCATATTTGTAAATTTACTACAGGCTGTAGCCGTGGGTATGGTATTGGCTTCCATATTATTTATGAAACAAATGGGTGATTTGGCAGAAGAAAAAGCTGAGTCAATACCTCTTGACTTAGGAGATGATGCATTTCTTGATGGAGATACTAAGAATAAACGTAAAATTTATTTACAACATTTTGATGGACCTATATTTTTTGGATTTACTTCATACTTCTCAAAAATAATTTCCCAGCTTCCTACTGTAGAAGCAGTTGTTTTTCGTATGGAAAAAGTACCCTATATTGATCAAAGTGGAATTTATGCCATAGAAGATACAGTATTAGAACTCACACAAGACAGAGGTATAGAAGTTTACATTGTTGGAATTCAAGATCAACCTTATGACATGTTAAATAGACTACGCTTAATACCTGATGTGATACCAAAAGAAAATGTTTTTGAAAATTTTGAAAGTTTGAAAAAACATCTAAAAGGGGAAAAAGCAGTAGTAATGGGAGCTTAGTAACTATTTTTAATAGAATTTATATTATGTTAACCAATCTATATCTTTACACAATATCATTAGATATTTCATAGTGAAAGTATCTAATGATGTGTTACATTATTTATTACTAGCACATTTACCAGTATTGTCTTTTTTATGTTGAGCACCACATTTGCTTGACATCTCTTTTTTCATGCCTTTCATCTTTGCTTTCATTTTTGCCATTTTTGCTTTTCGAAGTTCTTTCAAGTACCCTAACTGCTCTTTATTAAGTGTTGCTTTCACACCTTCGATACACGTAAGCTTTGTCATGGTTGCTTCAGTTTTAAGCTTTGCAAGTTTTTCAACTCTTTCTTTTTGATCTGCTGCTGGTACATTTTTTTTGCATGCCTTTTTAATCTCTTTAGAAAGTGCTGCTATCTCTTTTTTTAGTTTCATCATTTTTGGCATCATTTCTTTACGCTGTGCTTCCAACTTAGCTTTTTGTTCAGCAGTCAATGCCAGTTTTGGGTCATTCTCAAGTTTCATAATCATACGCATAGGACTTGGAAGATGCATTAACAGTGGAGAACTATGCCCCATTTTGTGATACATTTTATGTCCCTTTTTTCCTTTGTGGCATTTTTCTCCACTTTTAGAAGACTTTTCCATCACCCCTGCTCCACATTTTCCAGCCTGACATTTCATGCCCTCTTCTGCCTGAGCAGGTATAAAGAGTAGTGCCATTGTTGCTACTGATGCGAGTGTTATTTTTCTTATCATAATTATTTTCCTTTTTTTGATATGTGTTTTCAATTATATAGATTTATACTAAATACTGTATGAATCATCCTAATAAGTGACGGTTGTTTTTTGCAACCTTTCCCAGTTGTTCAAGTACTGCTTTATCAAGTGAAGTTTTCTTTATCTCAGAAACCATAGCTACAAGATAGTCATAATTTTCCAATTTTACCTCCTTTCTAAAAAGTGCTTCTTTACTTACATAATGCATGACTTCATCTTGTGTGATTTGCTCATACCCTTGTAACAAATTGTCCAGCATTTTTACAAATAAAACTTCATCGTTCATTGCCTTATGGACTATCTCTTCTGCTACTTCTTCATCTAGCCCTCTTGTATGTAAAATT
>DQVJ01000127.1 GCA_015661795.1 Sulfurovum sp. | reverse complement strand
TACTGACAAGTAAAGACAAACGTATCACAAAAGAGGGCATAGTGATTATCAAGTCACAACAGCATAGAAGCCAAGAGCAAAATAGAACAGACGCATTTGAACGTTTGGTTGAACTGATTAAAAGTGTGAATATCGTGAAAAAAAATCGTGTACCTACTAAACCTACTAAAGGGTCTGTGGGAAGACGACTGCATTCAAAGAAGAAACATGCCAATAAAAAGCAGCTAAGAGGAAAAGTAAACGGGGATTATGAACGATAGTGATTCTCTATGACGACTCTCTTAGATTATAATTTATTGACTATCATCTCTAAAGCATCAAACATCCCACGTTTATACTCATTTTCTTCTAAAGTAGAGTATTTCTCTAGCTGTTTGTGTATCTGTATATTAAACGATTCTTGTATTTTCTTCTCTTCTTGAAGGTAGTAGTAGACAAGTTCACCTATATATTTGAGGGCGGTGAGACGTCCTTCCCTGTATTTATCACTAACATGTAATGTGCTTTTGTTAAAACGGTAGTAAGTCAGTTCATTGTGACAATGTTTACTGATAGTTTCCAATATCTCTTTTGATGTTTTTTTCATAAAGGCATTGTGACATGAAACTCAGGAAAATGCGAAAATCATGACAAATTGACATGAAATTACGGAAGATATTCCAGCTAAAGATGAATCTTCTAGTACTGATAACATACCAAATGACATCTTGATACCATAGAGGGTATGAGCGATAGTATCCTCTATGATCACTTTATTTGGAAAATGTAAATCCTTTTTGGGTAGCTTGTTCACGTATGCTTTTAATGATAGCTGCACCCAAGTTGTTGTCTTGTTTGGAAGATTTTGAAATAATAAACTTGTCTCTTTTGGCTTCTAAAGCACGTATTTGTTTTTGCAGAGTCACTCTTTGCTCTTTTTTCTGCTCGATAATATGTTTTATCTCTTTTTTACTTTTACCTTTGAGTATATCTGGTAAAAGGTTTTTATCTATTTTTTCTATTGAAGCAGGATCTTCCATATAAGCACTTACCATGTCTGAGCTGGTAGAGGTGTACTGTTTTTTAGACTTGACGATGTTCCTCTCTATGTATGATGACTTTGAAAGTGACTCAGCATTGGCGTCTTGTTTTCGTGTGTTGGCTACTTTGGCTTCTCTTATAGCACGATTCCCGTAGTTTAAGTAGGTATGATTCAGCTTTTTACCCAAAGCGATGATGTCATCATCGTAGGGTGTGGGGATGTACCTTCTCCTGTCATTATGGTTGATGTTAAAATATTTACCATCACCTCTTCTAGCTCCATCCTCCCATTTTCCACGTTTACCTTGATGGGCATCACCACAAAAGATGGTGTTAACAATGATGTCATTACGTCGAGCTTTTTTGATGGCTTCTTCGTAGGGTACATTTCCTTGGGTAAATGGCTCGTTTCCTGCGATAATAAGGAGTTTTAAGTCATCTTTATGTGTAGACCAAGCAAAACGGTTGACTGCTTCTAAGATAACCTTGCCTGCATACTCTTCGCCTCCATTAGTACGGAGTCTAAAGAGTTCGTCTGAAACTTTGTCTAAGTCTGAAGTAAGAGGGGAGAGCATTTGTAAATAGCCTTCATATCCTGGCAGTGTAGCTTTACCATATTCAAAAAGTCCTACTTCTATGATGACATCTTTATGATTTCTATTTGCTTTGGCTACTTCGTTAACTATCTTCCAGAGTTGATCTTTTGCTTGGTTGATAAGTCCGGACATACTTCCACTGGTATCTAACAAGATACCTATCTGCACAGTAGGACCTTGTCTGTGAAATTGTGGGTGTTGAGGAGATGTTGTTTTGGGGTCTAAAATCTCAGGTAGTGTGGGTTTAGTCGCATACAGGCTTGTAAAGAGAAGCGTGGAAGCTAAGAGTATATGTTTTGCTTTTTGCATAGGTATCCTTTTGTGTAAGTATGACCTACCAATGTTAATAGAGGTTAACTAGAGGAGTTAAACATACTATTCCTAATAGGTAAAATGTCTTATTTTGGGTAATTTAGAAACTATTTCTATGAGTGTATGCTTTTCCAGGGGATTTCCTTCTAGGCAGAGCCAGACAAGACTACTGATATCTATAATAGGGTTGGCATTGGAAAGCTTATTATGTGCAAGATCGAGAAAGACCAGTTCTTCTAAGTCTCTAAGGGAATGTATATTATCTATATGGTTATGGTTTGCTTCTATTTTTTTGAGCTTTGTTAAGTGTTGGATACTACTGATATCATTTATGTTGTTATCTTTCATAAAAAGATGTTTGAGTTTTGGAAAATGTTGTATGACATCTATGTTTTGTATGCTGTTGTTGGAAAAGGCAAGTTTATGGATATTTGTCAGAGGAGCGAGTATCTCTATGTTAGAAATCTTGTTACGTGAAAGTGACAGTGCTCCTATCCATGTTAGCTCACAAATAGACTCTGGGATAGACTCTAATCCTAAATCACTTAGATTAAGATAAGGCATTTTCTCTGCTTTACATTGGGCTATTTTTTCTTCTGCAAATTGTATATTATCCATCTTATACTCCCATGAAAACGCTATACTTTTGAAAACCCTGCTGAGCTGTAACACCGCTATCTATATCTGACAGTGTCAGCGTTACTACATCTTTTTCATAGAAAGAGGCATTACTTTTTTCAAATACAAAACCCAATAGACCTTCTGGTTTGATGATAGACTTTATTGTATCATAGGGAAGCATAAAGCGTGTATGTCCAGCAGAATAAGGTTTGATTTCATAAGAGTTATAGTAAAAGAGAAGTCCTTTGGAAGTAATAGCCAAAGTAGAGCTTTTTAAGTCATTGTTTTTATACTCTGTAAGCAAAGGAGAAAGATGAGACTTTAAACCTTTTAGAAACTTCGGAAGGTCATGGTCATCATAGTCTATATAGCTGAGCTCTTTACTTTTACATAAAGTACTGTTAGTCTGTGTCTTTTTACAATATTGATAAGAAAGAGTAATATGTGCGAGGTTCAATTTTTCTGTATCTATAAAGATTTCACTGGCATTGATACATGTAAAAGTGAAATATAGCACGAATAAGCGTTTCAATATAGCGTTCATTATAGTCCTTTTAAATAATTGATAGTATATCAAAATAAAAATATGTGTCATCAATATAGAGTAATTTAGGAAGCAAACAGATAGAATAACAGTTCAATACTGTCTGAAGATATTTATTGTCTTTTAAGATGTTTTTGAATATAGTTTAATTTATATTAATAATAAGGAAAAAAAATAATGAAACTTACAAAACTACTTTTCATCTCAGCTGTTGTATCGTCATCTCTCTTGGCTAATGTCACTGT
>DQVJ01000297.1 GCA_015661795.1 Sulfurovum sp. | reverse complement strand
TTATCCTTCAGTGGATCTTTCTTTTTGCTTCCACCACATCCCGAAAGAAGTAATACGCTTAATGCTACAGTTGCTAATCCTAATTTTTTCATTATTTTTCCTTATTTTTTGATAAAAATCATTGTAGTCAATTTTAAATAAATAGTAGATTAAAGCAAGGAGAGAATGTGTACTAAAAATGTTCCATACCTTAAAGATATGGAACAAAGCTTACTCATTATTAAAGTATTTCTAGTAAGGTATCGGGAGCTGTAGAGGTATTTGTCTCTGTATCAAACAAAACACCATCTGGATCATTCATTCCAACAACACAAGCATTTGGGTGAATACTATTATGTATACTCTCAGAACAATTACCATCATTATTATTTATACGACTATAGGTTTCACAACTCACATTATTGTCTTCTATGCTTATAATAATATCTTTTATACCCTTACTGCTTAGTTCACTCTTGAGTTGACTATTACAAGCTTCATCAGGATAATTATGTGCAATCCTGATTAGATCTCTTTCTTCTATTTTTTCACTAATGTTTTTATCAATATTTTTACTTTTTTTATTACTCTTATTATTACCACATCCTGAAAAAAGTAATACACTCAATGCTATTGTTGTAAATCCTAGTCGTTTCATCATTTTCCTTGTATGTTTACGTAGAGCTATTGTAGTTAATGTTAAATTAGAAGTAAATTAAAGTTGAGAAGGTAGTTTTAGGGAGTTGTTCCATATCAAAAAGATATGGAACAAAGGTTTTAACAAGAATAAGTAGCGATGTACTCAAATGCTGTTGGGCGACCTTCTACTGGGTAGACGTGTCTGTCGAACATGTATTGTGAGTATTCCATCACGTAGTCTGAAGACATGATAGGTGCTAGGAAATCATGGTCTTTTTCTAGTCCTTCTAGTGAATCTCTAAATGTACTTGGAAGCTCAGGAATCTTACGCTCTGCAAGCTCTTTTCTTGAGATTTCGAAAAGGTCTTCGTTTACTGGACCTACTAATTCATATCCACCTTGTTTGATACCATCGAGACCAGCCATCATCAGTACTGCAAACGCTAAGTAAGGACAAGCTGTTGAGTCTGGAAATCTAGTTTCAATTCTAGTAGCCATCTCTCCCGCACCATAAGGGATACGACAAGCAGCTGAACGGTTTTGGCTAGAGTAAGTTAAAATTCTTGGTGCTTCAAACCCTGGAAGTAGTCTCTTGTAAGAGTTTGTACTTGGGTTTGTAAATGCAGCGACTGCTTCTTTGTGTCTAAAGATACCTGAAAGGTAATCTAAAGCAGTTTTACTTAGGTTTGCATATTCGCCTTCTTTATAAAAAAGGTTTTTACCATCTTTCCATAGTGACTGGTGTACATGCATACCGTTCCCGTTATCATTGTAGATAGGTTTAGGCATGAATGTAGCTGTTTTACCGTTAAGGTGCGCTACCATTTTTACTACATATTTATATTTTTGTACATTATCAGCAGCTGTAACAATGTCAGAGAAAACGATACCGATTTCATGCTGACCTTGTGCTACTTCGTGGTGTCCAAGTACAACCTCTAGTCCTACTTCTTCAAGAAGAAGCATCATCTCAGCTCTAAGGTCAACTGCAGAATCTGTAGGCATGACTGGGAAGTAACCCCCTTTGATTCTAGGTCTGTGACTCATATTACCCATGTCACCATAGTCAGCATCATCAGCCCAATGACCTTCGTCTGTTTCTACTTTAAATGATTGTTCATTGTCTTTGTCTGTAATTTTCACATCATCAAATATGAAAAATTCATTCTCTGGTCCAAAGTATGCTTCATCTGCAACACCAGCATCATCAAGTGCCTGAAGTGCTTTTTGAGCGATAGATCTTGGGCATTTTGCATACAATTCATCTTTGTAAATATCATAAACGTTACAAATAAGAATTACAGTAGAATCTGCTGTAAACGGATCCATAAATGCTGTTCCAACATCAGGCTTAAGAATCATATCTGACTGGTTGATAGGCTGCCATGCTTCGATGGATGAGCCATCAAATGGAAGCCCTGCCTCTAACATTTTGTCATCTACAGCTGCAGCCCTGTATGAGATATGGTGCCATGCACCTTTAATGTCTGTGAATCTAAAGTCAATGAACTCAACTTCATTGTCTTCACAGTATTTGTTAAACTCTGTTATATTATTTACGAATTTACCCATGGGTTACTCTCCTAATTATTTTAATGTCTTAGATTATATCCATTAAATTATTAGGGGCATAAGTATTCTTGCCTAAAAAGTAATCAATTGTTTATCTCGTCCTTGAAAAGTAACAGCTTGGGTGTAGCCGACGTCTTTGGCAAGGGCAGTTGCCGAGTCATAACCAGCCCCTATGTGTTCAATGGCATGGGCATCTGAAGAAAACGTTATGGGGATATCTAAGGTATATGCCTCTTCTAGTAAAGCACGTGAAGGGTATATTTCCTCTACAGGTTTGCGTAAGCCTGCTGTGTTTACTTCCATGACCATGTTTGACTTTTTGATGGCATGGAGTACATTTTTGGCTAAGACTCTTACATCTTGTTTGGGCATGAACTTAAAGACTTTTATGAGGTCTAAGTGTCCTACGATGTCAAATTTCCCAGACTTCGCCATAGCCTCAGTGGCTTCAAAGTAGGCTTTCCAAATCTCATCTATATCTTTGTCTTTCCATCCACCTATAAACTCAGGATTGTCAAAACTCCACTTGTCTATGAAGTGAACCGAACCTATGAGGTAATCCACATCAGCAGCTAGTATGTCTTCACGCATGTGACCTTGGAGCCAGTCTACTTCATAGCCTAGAAGTATTTGTATGTCATTCTTGTATGTTTCTTTTGCTCTCAAAATGTCACTAGTGTAAGCTTGTATCTCTTCAATAGCTAAGCGGTATTTAGGGTCAAAGTCCATTGGGGCA
>DQVJ01000166.1 GCA_015661795.1 Sulfurovum sp. | reverse complement strand
AAGGGTTTGGATTTATAGATGCATATGCTAAAAAATTTGATTTTTCTTCACTTGATGAAACTTTACCTATTCCTCATATGGGATGGAATAAAGTTTTTTTACAAAAAGAGAGTCAGTTACTTCAAGAAGGCGAAGAAAGAGAGAATCGTTTTTATTTTGTACACTCTTATGCAGTCAATTGTGAAAACAGAGAAGATATATTGACAACAACAAATTATGGATATGAGTTTGTTTCAAGTTTTGAAAAAAACAATATTATAGGATGTCAATTCCATCCAGAAAAATCTCATAAATTCGGTATGAAACTTTTTAAAAATTTTGTGGAGAATTATTAATGTTACAAACAAGAGTTATTCCCGTACTGTTATTGCAAAACAAAGGTTTAGTCAAGACTGTAAAGTTTAAAAACCCGAAGTATGTTGGTGACCCGTTAAATGCCATTAAGATATTTAATGAAAAAGAAGTTGATGAACTGATCTTTCTCGATATTGATGCTTCAAAAAAAGGAATGGAGCCTGATTATGAACTTATTAAAGATTTTGCCAGTGAATGTTTCATGCCTGTATGTTATGGTGGGGGTATCACAAACATAGAACAGATCAAGAAGATCTTTACCTTGGGTATTGAAAAAATTTCAATCAATTACTTTGTATTAAAGAATGATGAACTCATAAAAAAAGCGGTTGAGATATATGGTTCTCAAAGTATAGTTGTTGCCATAGATATAAAAAAATCATTGATGGGTAAGTATCAGATCTATGATCATACAAAAAAAAAGAATTTGAAAACACCATTTTTGGAGTATATTAAACATATAGAAGAACTAGGAGCTGGAGAGATTCTCATAAACAATGTTGATTTGGATGGCACACAAAAAGGTTATGATATCGATTTATTAAAACAAGTGGTAAATTATGTTAAAATTCCAGTCATTGCATGTGGAGGAGCAGGAGAATTAAAAGATTTTCAAACTGCTAAAAAAGAAGCGAATGTATCTGCAGTATCAGCTGGGAGCTTTTTTGTTTTTCAAGGAAAACACAATGCTGTTCTCATTACATACCCTAAATATCAAGAACTGGAAAAATTATTTGGAGAAACATAACATGAGTGAAAGAGCATATCAAATTTGTACAAACTGTATCATGGATACAAGTGATCCGGAAATAACTTTTGATGAAAATGGAGTTTGTAATCATTGTAGAAGATTTGAAAATGAATTAAAACAAAGATGGTTCCCAAATGATGAAGGTAAAAAAAAGTTAGACAACATAATAGCTAAGATCAAAGAGGATGGGAAAGGCAAAGATTATGATTGTGTCATTGGTCTTAGTGGTGGAGTAGACAGTAGTTATCTCGCATATATGCTAAGAACCCAATACCCTGACCTCAAAATGCTTGCCATTCACATTGATGGTGGCTGGAACAGTGAATTGGCTGTGCATAATATTGAAAACATTGTAAAAATACTTGATATTGACCTCTATACCGGAGTCATAAACTGGGAAGAGATGAAAGATCTTCAACTTGCATACTTCAAATCCCAACTTGCCAATCAAGATGTTCCTCAGGACCATGCATTTTTTGCAACCTTGTATGATGTAGCAGACAAACATAATATTAAGTATTTTTTAACGGGCGGGAACCTTGCAACAGAATCCATACTGCCAACAGCATGGGGATATAATGCAAGTGATGGAACACAGTTAAGAGCTGTACATAAGCAATTTGGGAAAATAAAGCTAAAAGATTATAAAACCTTTAGTTTTTTCAAAAAATTTATCTATTATCCGTTTATCAAAAAATTTAAGATCATAAGACCACTCGATTTTTGGCCATACAATAAAGATGAAGCAAAACAGACCATCATGGAGAAAATAAATTGGCGGGACTATGGTGGAAAACATCATGAAAGTCGATTTACAAAGTTCTTTCAGGCACACTGGTTACCTACAAAATTCGGATACGACAAAAGAAGAGCTCATTTAGCCAGTTTGATCGTTTCAGGACAAATAAGCAGAGAAGAAGCCTTAAAAGAAATGGAGAAACCTCTCTATGATCCAAAAGAGTTAGAAGAAGATATAGAATTTCTATCTAAGAAAATGGGTTTAAGTGTAGAAGAATTTAAAGAAATTATGAAAATGCCAAATAAAACCTTTAGAGATTATCCTTCTGATTATAAGTTAGAGCAATTTCTTAGAAATTTTATGAAGAAATTTAAATGAAGATAATACATCTGATATCAGTTGATATTAAATATGCTACAAAAATATTTTTAAAAGAATGTAGTTCTTTAGCAAAAGTTGCGCAGTATGATATAAAACTAATTACAATTGACAACAAAGGTATAAACATATGATAAAAGTTGCGAATATAGTTTTCAATTCTTTTGTAAATGATAGCAGAGTTATCAAAGAATCTACATCTTTAGCAGATAATGGTTATATAGTTGAAGTAATTGCTCATCTTGATAAAAATTTAATAGATAATGAAAAACAAGGAAATTTTACAATACGGAGGTTTTCCTATCTTGACAGAACAGTTACCAAAAGCAAAATTGCAAAATTAAGAGCATATTTTAAATATACTAAAGAGAGTGTATTGTACTGTAAAGAATTTGATATCCTGCATTGTAATGATCTAAACACTTTACCAATAGGTTTTATTATTAAAAAGTTTTTTAATAAAAATCTAAAAATAGTTTATGATGCACATGAATATGAGACAGAGATGAATGGTTTACAAGGTTTACACAAAAAATTAGCTCAAATATTAGAAAAATTTTTTATAAAATATGCTAATAAAACTATTACTGTGAGTGATGGCATTGCTAATGAATATGTAAAACTCTATAATATTGAAAAACCTGCACTTGTTTTAAATACTCCATTTTACGAAGAAATTGAAAAGAAAAATATTTTTAGAGAAACTTTTGACATAGCTAAAGATAAAACAATATTTCTCTATCAGGGAAGCCTTGGCAAAGGACGAGGAATAGAAGTACTTGTTGATGCTTTTAAGGAGTTAGATACAGATAGTGTTCTTGTTTTTATGGGGTATGGTCAATTAGAACAAGTGCTTAAAGAACAAGCGGAGAAATATCAAAATATATACTTTCATGAGGCAGTTAGTCCAGATATATTATTGGACTATACAAGCTCTACAGATTTTGGGATTTCGACTATAGAAGACACATGCTTGAGTTATCATTATTGTTTACCAAATAAAATGTTTGAATACATAATGGCAGAGGTGCCGGTTATAGTATCAAATCTTCCTGAGATGAAAAAAATAGTAGTAGATAACAATGTAGGGGTAGCTGCTAAAACCAATACAATCGAAGGACTCAAAGAAGCAATTACTGAAGCAACAAAACTAGATAAAGACAAGATGAGAATTAACCTTCAAAAGCTTAAAAATATTTATAACTGGGAAGTGCAAGAAAAGGTATTGTTGGAAGTGTATGAAGGGTTGTTTACTTAAATGAATATATGGATCTTCAATCATCATGCACTCACACCAAATATGAGCGGAGGTACCAGACATTATGACTTTGCAAAAGAACTTGTAAAACGCGGTCATAAAGTTACTATAGTTGCTTCTAGTTTTCATTACTCAAAATACAAAGAGATGAAAGAGTATAATGATAAAGAGTATCTTCAAGAAAATATTGATGGTGTGAATTTTATATGGATAAAAACATCTCCTTATTTTGGGAATGGATTATCAAGAGTTAAAAATATGTTAAGCTATACATATAAAGTATTGAACATTATTCCAAGACTTAATTTGAAAAATCCAGATATTATCATCGGTTCTTCTGTACATCTTTTCGCTGTATATACAGCATATAAACTATCTAAAAAATATAACACACCATTTATCATGGAAGTACGCGATATATGGCCTCAGACTTTGATAGATATGGGTATATCAAAATGGCATCCATTTATAATATTACTCGCTTGGTTAGAAAAACATCTATATAAAAAAGCCGATAAAATTATTTCAAACCTCCCTTATGCTTATGAGCATATTCAAAAATTTGTTTCAAAAGATAAGTTTATTTGGATCTCCAACGGTGTTGATCTAGATAATATAAAGTATATAAAAAAGCAAAAAACAGATAAATTTACTATTAGCTATACTGGGGCTATTGGGGTTGCAAATAATTTAGCTCTGTTGGTTGATGTAGCTGAAAAGCTAAAAGATAAAAAAGATGTTTACTTTAGAATAGTCGGTGATGGAGCTGAAAAAGAAAAGTTACAAAATTTGGTTAAATTAAAAAAATTAAAAAATATATCTATAGAAGATCCTGTTGCTAAAAATGAAGTTTCTAAAATATTGCAATCTAGCGATGTGTTATTTTTAAGTTTAAAAGACAGCCCACTTTATAAATATGGCATTAGTTTAAATAAATTATTTGATTATATGGCATCTGGACGAGTAATAATTTTTTCTGGGAATTCTAAAAATAATCCTATAAAAGATGCAGATGCAGGATATACTATAGAACCTGATGATCTGAAACAATTAGAACAAACTATCTTGGCTATATATGATCTGCAGCAAGATGAGAGAAATGATATAGGTGAAAAAATAAGAAAATATGCTGAAAACAACTATTCTATAAGTATATTAACTGATAAATTAGAAAAACTTTTACGTGATGAGGTGAAAAAATACAATGCTTAAAAGAATATTTGATATCTTACTGTCCATCCTATTAATTATTTTGTTTTCACCTATTTACATCATCGTCTCACTCCTGATCTTGCTCAAAATGGGAAGCCCTATTCTCTTCAAACAACAGCGACCAGGACTTCATGAGAAAATATTTGAAATTTACAAATTTAGAACCATGACCAATGAGAAAAACGAGAATGGTCAACTATTGTCCGATGATAAAAGATTGGTGGGTATTGGTAAGTTTATACGAAGTGTCAGCCTAGATGAATTACCTCAGATATTCAATGTACTCAAAGGTGATATGAGTTTTATAGGTCCTCGTCCTCTGCTGATAGAGTATCTGACTTTGTATAATGAGAAGCAGAAAAAACGCCATGATGTAAAACCAGGCATTACCGGTTGGGCACAGGTTAATGGACGTAATGCCATATCTTGGGAGCAAAAGTTCGAGTTTGATATCTGGTATGTTGAACATCACTCTTTTTGGCTCGATATGAAAATACTTTGGATGACTTTTATAAAGGTTATAAAAAGAAGTGATATAAGTTCCAACACATCAATAACTATGGAAAAGTTCAAAGGCACACGACAATGCAAAAAATAGCAATCTATGGTGCAAGTGGTCATGGGAAAGTTGTAGCTGAAATAGCTAAATTAGCTGGGTATGCTGACATACTATATCTTGATGATGGAATAAATGAATATATATCTTTTGAAGATTTTTTACAAAAAAACTTACAAATCCCTATAGCATTCGGAATAGGTAATAACTACATACGTGCTAAACTCTATCAAAAATGTATAGCTCATACACTTGAAATCAAGACGCTTATCCATCCAAGTGCCATTATTTCTAATGGTGCCACAATAGCAGAAGGTACAGTCATCATGGCAGGAACTGTTATCAATACAGATACTAAAATAGGAAAATGTGCCATCATCAATACATCAAGTGTTATAGAACATGATAACATCATAGGTGATTTTGTTCACATATCTCCACAAGTTGCATGTGCTGGAGATGTAAAAATTGGTGCATATACGCATGTAGGGATTGGTTCTTGTATTATTCAAGGTATATCTATAGGTTCTAATACTATTATAGGTGCTGGTTCTGTAGTAGTAAAAAATATCAATAATCAAACATTGGCTTACGGTAATCCATGTAAAACTATAAAGGAAATATCTCAGTGAAGAAAAACAAACTAAACCAAGAAAAAATTTCAACAAAACAGATGCTTGGACTGATGCTTTTAGCTTATGCTTTTAGTTTTTTAATTCGTATGATATGGGTATGGCAGTTTCAAGACAATCCAAGTTTCATTTGGAATAATCAACTGATGATTAATACCAATGATGGATACTTTTTTGCTTCCGGGGTACAAAAAGAATTATTTGGAGTACACATTGAAAATCCAAGAGTTTTTGGTATATGGGAGTATGGAGTAATCTTTTTTTCAACATTCTTAATAAAAATAACACCTTTTAGCATTGACACCATTATACTCTATATGCCGGCAGTTATTTCAAGTTTAGTTGTAATACCAATTATATTAATTTCCCGGCTATATAAACAAACACTTTGGGGCTTTTTTGCTGCACTGCTAGGTGTAATTGCATGGAGTTATTATAATCGTACCATGATAGGATACTATGATACCGACATGTTCTCTGCTGTGGCACCTATGTTTATTTTGTATTTTTTAATGAAGAGTACTATTTACTTTAATCTTAAAACAGCACTCTATGCTTCCATGGCAATAGCCATCTATCCTTTTTTGTACGACCAAGGACAATCTTTAATATATGCTATGGGTATAATGTATGCACTTTATATATTCTATTATCATCATAAAGAAAATACCACTTATCTTTCATTGATTTTAATATTTATATCTCTTCTGCCTATACCTTTGCCTGTTCCTTACGCATATATTATCAAATTTTTTATTTTGATAATATTATATTATATATTAAATAAATCATTTTTGGAACAAAAAAAACTAATGATTTTAAGTGCTATTTTATTTTTAGCATTTCTGTTTTTTGGTAATGTTATTGATTTAATTTTCACTAAGATATTTTCATATATCGAAACAGGAACAAAAACAGAAGGATTACATTTTTATTCTGTTATCCAAACAGTACGCGAAGCAGGTCAGATTCCATTTGAAACATTTGCCAATAGAATAAGTGGCTCTCAAGTAGGTCTAATTGTAGCCTTGATAGGACATATATTTTTAGTTCTTAAGCATAGAGAATTCATCTTGGCTTTACCACTTGTTGGCATAGGAGTTTTTGCTTTGTTTGGAGGACTTAGGTTTACTGTGTATGCAGTACCTATAGCTGCAATGTCTGCAATATACCTTTTCTTTGTTATCGGTGAGTTTATTAGTAATAAAAAGATAAGATATACTTTTATAACATTTGCCACACTCGCTATGCTTTATCCAAACATAATACATATCATAAATTATAAGGTTCCAACAGTCCTCAATAAAACAGAAGTGCAAGATCTCACAAAACTTGATGAAATAGCAAGTAGTAAAGACTATACTTTAACATGGTGGGATTATGGGTACCCTATCTGGTATTATTCTGATACCTCTACACTTATAGATGGAGGAAAACACCATAATGATAACTTCATCATTTCTAAAATTATGCAAACAACTTCAGCAGAATTTGCAGTTAACTTAAGTCGTTTGGCAGTTGAAACTTATGCAGAGGGTGTTGATTCTCATGCTGCATACATAGAAAATGATAAAAATGAAGAAAGTATCCCTCCAAAATTTAAAATGCTTGATAAAGATGGGGAGGCTTATCATGCTGGAAAAGGTGCAGTTATTAACGTCTTACTTAGAAACAATCAAAAAGACCAAGTGAACCCTGACCTCTTTTTGTCTGAATTACATCATGATTCGTATACATTACCAAAGAAAACGAGAGATATCTACCTCTATCTACCTTATAGAATGTTAAATATATTCCCTACTGTTGCTGTTTTTGGTAATTTAGACCTGATGACAGGTAAGCCTGAGAGAAAAATAGCCTTTTATCCAACCAATGCCGTAAGTAACCAAAATGGAATTATAGTGATGAGAAATGGTATTACCTTTGATGCAAAAAAAGGCATACTCAGTGTGGGTTCAGATCAAAAAACTGTAAAAAACTTTATTGTCACACAAAATACTCAAGAAGGTAAGATAAATCTTCAATCACAACTCTATCATGCAGATGGTGGCTATGCGGTCATTTACATGAAAAGCTATGGGCGTTTTGTTATTATGGATAGCGAGACATTCAACTCTATCTATGTGCAGATGTTTATACTTGGTAAATATGATAAAGATTT
>DQVJ01000034.1 GCA_015661795.1 Sulfurovum sp. | reverse complement strand
CCTTTCCATATGAGGTTGAAAAGAAAAGGTTTTTCGTAGGAAACTGAGGTGTTGTAGTACAGTACAGTACCAAATAAATCATGGTTTTTTTCTTTCTCTATGATGATGTGGTCTGTACTTTCAAAGATATCATATTTATCACTCACATGAGTGAGTATTTTCTCTACTATAGACAGGCTTAAAGGGGCATGATATAGTGGTAGTTCTGGTGGCATACTTTTGAGTGCTTTATGTATCTCATCATCAGATAAATAGGGGTGATTTTCTCTCTTTAGAAGGTCTAAAAAACTTTCAAGTTCTGCTTGCTTTTGGACGATGGTTGCGTCCTTTATGGCGTGTAGTTTTTCTATCATCGTTTTGTTATCAAAACTTGTCATAGCATCAAGCGCTAAAGAATCACTTTGACACAGTAATAACTTGTTAAAATCAAACTCTTTTAATGTAAAAGTAAAGCTATGGTAAAACTCCATTTCATTCATACTGTTAAACTGCACATCAAGTGCTTTTTCTAGGCTGTTCAAGTTGCTTTTTATACGCATGTAGGTAAGTTTATTTCGTATTTTGTCTGATGTGATTTTAGAGGGTTTCGCATCGATGAATGCTTCAAGTATAATGTTCTCTTCTTGTATAGTATGTTCGATGTTTGAGAGAATACTCAGTATCTTTCCTACTTTATCGTCATGATGCTTTTCTCTTTCTCCCATATGTGTAGCCTTGTGACCTTTGGTAAGGTAGCTGACTATCATCTCACGTGTTCCAGCCCCTTCTTCAGACCATACACGACGTAGGGCACGTACCATATCTTCACGTTCATGGGAGGGAAGTTCTAGTTCTAAAAGCATGACAAGCTCTATGAGTTTGTCTTCATCAATGCTTGTGATACCTTCATCAAAAGGTAAGCCATTAAAATAATTTCGTATTTTGTTGTTCAGTTTTATAAGATATTTTTTCTTTTTCTTTGCCATGGTGAAAGTATATCTAAATCATAGGTTTACTAACGTAAATTGGACTTTTTGTATGTTTTTAAATATTCCTGTCCCCATTCTTGCATGATATTTAAAATAGGAATGAGTTTTTCCCCTTCTTTTGTGAGGCTGTATTCTACCTTTGGTGGTACTTCTTGGTATATTTTCTTTTTGATTATTTTATTGTCTTCTAGTTTTTTAAGCTGTTGAGAGAGCATTTTTTGAGTGATGTCAGGAAAGACTTTTCTGAATGCATTAAAACGTACCACCTTTTCTTCTCCAAGGTGGGTGAGTAACAGTACCACCCATTTTCCTGAAAGTATTTCCACAGTAATCTCTATTTCCGAAGTGTAGTTTTGACAATGGACTTTGTTTTGTCTCAAATTTGGCATTGTTATGTATTTCCTTATATGTATAAACTTCTGGTATAGCCCATTTCCTACCTTTTGGTAACTATCTTACCAAAGAGGAACTTCTTGACTTTGGTATTGTATTGGACTACTATTTTAGCACTATTTCGAAAGAGATAAATTAAATTGTATAGGAAAAAATAATGAAAAAATTAGCCATAGCAACACTATTTGGTATGTATCTTACTTCTGCATTCGCAGGAGGGTTACCCACACAAGCAGAGGTGACCAAAGCACTTAAAGCAGTGGTAGCAGAGAAAAATGGAGGTTTTGGACTTCAAATGTGGGCAACAATTGTAGATAGAGATGGTGTCGTCACTTCAGTATCTTTCTCAGGTAAAGACAGAGGAGACCAGTGGCCAGGTAGCCGTGTTATTTCTGCACAAAAAGCAAACACTGCCAATGCCTTTTCACTCCCAGGACTTGCACTTTCAACGGCTAACCTCTTTACAGCCACACAACCAGGTGGAAGCCTTTTTGGGTTACAGTTTTCTAACCCAGTAGACACCACAGTAGCGTATGGTGGTGACTCAGAGAAAATAGGTACAGAAAATGACCCTATGGTAGGTAAGAAAATAGGTGGTGTCAATGTATTTGGCGGTGGATTGGCACTGTACGCAAAAGACGGCACAATCTTAGGTGCTTTGGGTGTGAGTGGTGACTCTTCGTGTGCAGACCATAACATCGCATGGAAGCTTAGAGCAGCCCTAGGACTAGCAACAATCCCAGGTGGTGTAAGCCCAGCAGGTGATGACAACATAGTCAATGATATTACTGACAATGCATCAAAATCAGGTTGGGGACATCCTACATGTACACCAGAGTCAGCAGAGATTGCAAAAGCTTTTGCAAAAACACATCCTATTACTAAAAAGTAATACCAACACTACAAAAAGCTAAGCTTTTTGTAGTTAGTCTACCGTCTCTATATTTACCAACTCCACACCATCACACCCCTTTTTTAAATGTTTATGTTTGCGTGCATCTTCTTCTGCCAGTTCAAGTAAATCTGCAAAGTCATTTTTACTTACTTCAAATTCAAACACCTCTTTTTGGGTTTTGACATACACAGTGGTTTCTTCTTTAGAAGAGAGAGCTAAGTTTCTCAAACCTGTAGCAAATTCACTTTTGATAGCTTTGATTACTTTATCATTGGCAAGCAAATCGCAGAGATTGACTTCTTTGCTTACATCATTTTTACACATGACTGTGTAAGACACTTTTATCATACCTTCCATCCTTTGCTCCTTCGTGCTTATGGGTACAATCATAGTATATTTGAGCTATTAAGGTCAAAAAGATGTCATATTGTCATATTTTAGACTTAAAAATTATCGTAAGTCCCTTTGTCAATCTCATGTTTTAACATATCTAAAGTCTCTTGCATCGCTTTATAAATCAACTTTGCAGCTTCTCTATGGTCATTTTCAGGGATATCCATATCAAACTGATCCATCCTGTTTTCAAAAAGTTCTTTGATTTCACGAGCGATGTTATGTTGTTGCTTTTGTATCTCTTTTTCTTGCTGTGTCATAACAAATCCTTTACTCTATAATACTTATCATAACATCTTGAGATTAATGAAT
>DQVJ01000109.1 GCA_015661795.1 Sulfurovum sp. | reverse complement strand
CGGCTGTCCTCATCTAAAAGCGGTACTAAGGACAATAATACTTCTTCTACTGCTTGATAGAACTCATTTTGTCCTGGACTCATCTCTTCAAGGCTGTTTAATATGTTTTCAATGTATGCTTTACTTGACATTTTTGTTCCTATGTTCAATTTTAATGATTAATTGTATCTTAAAATGATTGACTGGTAAATTAAAGCTCTATCCCAGACTCAAAACGACGCATTTTCTTCCCATCATCACTGTACATGCTGATGCCTTTAAAGGTATACTCTTCTCCTAAGCCTGAAGCATGACGTAACTTGTAGTACGATGGTCGGCTTCGTTTTTTACATAGTGCTAGCATTTTTTCTATGTGTTCTTTGGTGGGGATTATCTCTATGCCCTGCTCATTTATGAAAATGAGTTTAGATAGTAGGTCTATGGTATGTTGTTCGTTTTGCATGATACATCCTTACTATGATTCAAAAAAGTGATCTCAAAACACCACAACATCAATGCGTCACAGATTCTTTTTTTGATTATCTGCATAATATTACTTTTCCCGTAGTATAATCCTCATAAATAACCTATTTTATGCATTATACTGCGAGATAAAGGTTACCTAGTCTTGAAAATCATAATTTTTTTATTATCCAAAATCCACACCTCATCCCCAAAATATACAAGTAGGGTCTGCTTCTATTTCATCTAAACATTTCTGCATATCTTTTTGTGGCGACAAACCATCATAACTTATCCACTTCCCATTACCAAGCACACAATACAACTTCCAAGTCATACTCTTTATTTCGTATCTTATCTTTGCTATGGGTATATCTATCCATACCGATTCATCATCCCATTTTGGTCGGGATTCTATGAGTATAATGGTATTTTTATCAAGTTCATACTTTGATTTTACTTGATGCTGTACGTGTAGAGGTACCATATTTTTGCAGTATTTTTCTATCTGCATAACGGCTAATTGTTTTTGTATCGGTGGTATGGGCATGGGTTTGCTTTATTTGTCTAGACTTAGAACATCTCTCATAATAGCACTCATCGCCTTACCTTTTAACTGTGTCTCAAACTTCACATCTATGCTACTGCTCAAATGAGCAAACATAGATTCTGCATGTTTTATCTTCTGCTTCTCTTCTCCTCTTAGGTCTCGCTCTGCATTTACATCTTTGGTCTCTACTATGAGATTAAGTGTCTTTTTTCCATCTTTTCTTTTAACCACATAAGCAAAGTCAGGGCTATATGTTCCACCACCTGCTACTGGTATGCGTATGGAGTTTTTAGGTATCTTGGTAAATACAGTGACCTCTTCTATCTCTTTTTCGATGTTCTCTTTTTCAAGTTCAGAGTCATAAAACATCTCTTCAAATAAGTACTTCTCTTGGGTTTTCCCCTCTTCAAACTTTACCCCAACATCAGAAGCATTGATGTACGTTCTTGGCTCTCCATTAGCATTGGTTAGTTTTGTGGGGTGTATTGAGTTAGAGATTTTTTTGTAGCCTATAGAGAACTTATCTATGGCATTGTCAAGTAGATACTGGTTAAACCCTCTACGCACAGCTCTAATGGTCTGCATGTTTCGGTATAGGTTCATATCTAACACATCTTGTATCTCTACAAATAGTTGATGTAGTGTCATCATATTTACAGCCAACACAGCAGAGAGTTCAAGTAGAAACGCTTTGTAGCTCATGGTTGCAACGGCTAAAATTTTATCTTCTATGCTCTCTATCTCTCGATAAAATGCTACAGAGTCTTCAAACTCTAGTTTAGCTGTCTTGGTCTTAACTCCTTGTGGCTCAAAGCATTCTTTGTTGTCTAAAAAGTAGCCTTTGAGTAAACTTTTAAACTGCTCTTCACTCTCTATCTTATACTCTAGCACCACCTTTTGGTTTATGCTCTCCCACAACTCTTTTAGTTCACTATAATTTCCTGCTCTTAGCCTTGCTTTGTTGTTCTCTTCGTCTGCTCTTCTTATTTTTCCTTTTTGTAGTCCATGTTCAAAGGCTTTAGGAAAAAGTGCCTTGGTGGCTTCATATCCACCCTCTTTAAAGTCATTGTTTCTTTTAATGGCACCAAGAGTATCTAATTCTTCCAACACCTCATCTTCAGACAGATAATAATGCTCTCTAATCTTTTTGATGATCTCATCATCTAATTTCTCAGGAGCTTCTAGCTCGTTGAGTGTTCCTGATTTTTCATTTATCTCTTCTACCAATGAGCTTACAAAATCTTTCTCTGTAAAGTCCACATAGTAGTGCAAGTCAAATGTTTCATCTTTGACCCTAGACATATATTCGTTAACAGGTAATCTAAGCCCACGCCCTACCTCTTGAAGTTTAGAAGTTACCGAACCACTTGAACGCAGTTTACAAATCTGAAATACATTAGGATTATCCCAACCCTCTCTTAGTGTCCATTTAGAGAAGATGAAACGGCGAACATTGTCTAAACTAAGCAGAGACTCTTTATCGTGGAGTATCTCGTTTATCTCTTTTTCTATCTTCTCATCTTTTTCAGAGTTATCTTTAGAGAAGTAGCCACCATGCATAAGTGACAAATCTTTAAGAGATTTTTTTAAATATGATTTATAAAATGCATTGCTTTCAGTTTTGAGTAGCTTTTCTATATGCCCTTTGGCTATGGCTTCAAATTTAGATTTTAGTGAACCTGCTAAAGCATTACCATCACGATACCCCTCAATGTCATCTATAAAAAACAGCGTCAAAGGCTTTATCTTTACCTCTCGCGTGAGTAATTTACGCTCTAGCTCAAAGTGTTTTTGTACAGCTCTTTCTATCATTTTATCTTGTAAAGAGATATCATAAGAGTATGGGTTGATAGTGGCATTTTTACTAAGCTCTAACCCATTAGAGAGTATCACTTTTGTTTTGTTCATACTCTCTATACTCACTCCTTGCATCGCCTCATGTACTTTAGAGAGTGACGCTTTGGTTATGAGTTTGTGGCTAGATTTTTTACCATTTTCATTCAGCTCAAAAGTAGCTTCTTTCCCATCAGTTGATTTGAGCGTTAATCCTATGCCTTTTCCATCTTTAAACTCTTCTACATGAGCGACTACACCTTTGACAAGATTGTTATTGAACGCATCTACGGCTGAAAGCTTATAGAGCAAGTTTTTAAAGTCTCCATTAAAAGTTGCACCATATCGTATGATGTATTGTGAGCCAAACTTCTCTATGTTTTTCCAACTTTTGTTTGCCGTGGCAAACTTATGAGGCTCATCTACTATAGTAAAAGGCTTCACAGAGGCTATGGCGCCAAATGGTGTGTTATACTTGTCAAAAAGGTTCACATCAAAAGCTTTACTCATGGTCTCAGAGTTTATCATCCCTGCATTGATGATAAGCACATGAATACTCTTAGCCCCAAAAGAATTAGCCTCTACAAACTGGCTTACAGCTTGTGGCATATACTCTTTTTTCTTCTTATTGCTTTTTTTACTCTCGACCACATAGCTTTTTATCTCACAACCATACTCTTGTCTAAAATGCTCTTTGGTAGCCTTGGCTCTCAAAAAGTTAACTGTCCCTGCTTTGATGGAGAGTGTAGGCACAACCACGATAAACTTACTAACACCTAAGTTTTTTTGAAGTTCAAACATCATTTTAGTATAGGTATAAGTTTTTCCTGTTCCTGTCTCCATAGAGATGTCTAAAATGTTTGAGTTGACATCAAAGTAACAATCTTCTACCCTAAACTCTCTTTGTAATTTACTGATGTTTTGGCTCATATCCAAAGCTCTTATCTCAACAGTAGGATTAGATACATTTGCCATGGCTCTATCGGCACAAGGAACAGCACTTGCTCCATCAAAAGCTTTTAAAACGCTCTCTACAGCCTCGCCTTGATGGGGTAAGTTCCGTTCAAATTTAAAACCACTCATCTTAGTACCTGACCACCATCTCTAACTCAATAGACTTTTTATTTTTGTAGTTGTTCAATGCCTCTTTGAGTTCACGTTGATGTTTACTCTCAAAGTTGTAGCCAAAGAGTACAAGCTTAGAGGGTTCAAAGTTTTTATCACTATCTAGTTTCTCTATAAACAGTTGTAGTGCCTCTATATCAAAACCAGCGTCCATAAAATAGAGTATATTTCCTCCATAGTAAGCTCTATACTCTCCAAGCATAAGTACCTCTAAACTCTGCGTCAAACGCATACCATCATGCGCTTTCCATGTAGTTAGCAAGATTTCAAGCTCTTGGTTGTTTAGCTTTTTGCCATTAAAGAGTGTACTATTACTACTTAGCTCTTCTATCTCATCCAAATATCCCTCAAACATCTCTGTCGTCTCGTAAATTTTAAAACCACTTTTGTCACCTAGTTTTTCACTTGCTTTTTCTATCCGTGCTTTAGTGATGTTAAAGATGGTTTTATATCCTGCCTTGTAGGCTTCACTTTTCGCATCTGTCTTTTCAGCTATCTGTACGCTAATGAACTTTCTATTGCCTCCATCTTCTGCGTTGAGTGCCATGACAGCATGGGCTGTTGTTCCTGAACCTGCGAAGAAGTCTAAAACAATCATATTTCTATCTCTTACAGATGCTATTAGCTTTTTGATAAGTTTTACAGGTTTTGGATTACTAAAAAGTTCTTTTGATTTAAGTAATAATCTTAGCTCCTCTTCTCCATCTTCATTAGAACCCCAACCATCTTCAAATAAATTATTTATATTAAAATGAGAATATACTAAATTTTTATTTTTTCCCTCTCTTAAAAGTAAATCTTTTATTGTTTTATATCTTGCATCAGTGACTATTCGTCGTATATATAAATCTTGTGTAATATATAAATTATCCTCTTCTGTATATATATCCATATTTTTTTGCGTATATCGCCAATTACCTTCTATAATAATATCATGCATTAATATATTATTTTCAATAATTAAATCAGTATGTAAAACTAGACTCATTGTTGTATCTGATATTTCACTACCCTTTGCAAGGAAATAATTAGATTCTCTAAATTTACTTTTTATACCTTTTTTTATAACCCTTAACTCTCTTTTATTAGATGCATTAATGCAAGGATAAGTTTCTTTAGATGTCTTTACCTCTCCAATTAAGCCATTAAAAGAAGTTGCATCTTTTGAATATACTAATATAGATTCTTTAATATTTGTAAGATTATTAGATAAAAAAGTTCCTTTTTTCTTTTTCTCCCAAGTTAATTCTCCCACAAAATTCTCCTCCCCAAATACCTCATCACAAAGCAATTTAAGTTGAGCCACTTCATTGTCGTCTATGCTTATAAAAATCACCCCATCTTCACGCAACAACTCTCTAGCCACATAGAGCCGTGGATAAATAAAAGTAAGCCAAGCAGAGTGAGAGTTTGACTTTGAGCTTGTAAACTCTAGTATGCGTTTGGCTTCGTCTGTGTCTATTCCTGCTAGTTTTTCTAACTCTTCTACAGAAAATTTTCTATCATCAGCATAGACAAAACCATCGCCACCTGTGTTGTAGGGTGGGTCTATGTATATCATTTTTATCTGCTCAGAGTAGGCATTGCTTAGATGTTTTAGCACCTCTAAGTTGTCACCCATTATGAGTAGGTTCTCACTCTGTGCATTTTGCTCTTTTGCATTATGCTCTTTGTCCTCTTTTATGAGTGTTCGTGGGTTTTCATTGGCAAGAAGTCGTGCGTAAGATTTACCAAGCCAGTTAAGAGAGTAGCTCTCTTTGCTTAATTCTAGTCCTGCATTACCTACTATCTCCTCCATCTTGTGACTGATGAAGTTCCCCTCTTTGTCAAAACAGTTGGGAAAGTTTTGTTTTAGTAGGGCTAGTTGTTTGGAGTTTGAAGTAGTGTTAGTGTTATCATGTATAGACTCAGTCTTTATGTCATTTTTACTAGGCATGCTGTCACTTTGTGTATGATTTTTATAAATATTATTTTAGCGTAAAGTTAGTATAATCTCGCCATTTATGGTAAATCTAAGCAAATAGTCCCAGCACAAAAGTTGTCATTTTGACAAATAACTAAAAATTAGTTAAAATGACAACTAAGTCTATATTATGAAGGGCAAAGTATGAAGACAGCACATGAGCTATTTGTCAAAATGTTATCTGCAAAAAATATAAACAAAAAACATTTTGCTAACTTCGCTAACATACCCTACTACACCGTGGCAGGTTGGAAGAAGTCAGGTAAAGTACCTAGCTACGCCATGGTACTGCTCCAAAATATGCCCACACCCAAAACAGTCACAGCCCAACAACTCATAGATGCAGGTGTACCAAGAGCCATATTTTGGAACAACAACCTCTCCAAAATAGTACCAAATGATATATTTATAGTGTCTACTATCCAAAGAGCTTACAATGATTTCATCATAGATAAATTTATAGTATTTTTTGGAGAAGACACAATACTCGCTGCTCTCATGAGACATAGAGACAAGCTTTCAGATGCACTTGTGCATGCAGTCACACAACACATAGGTACCTCACAGGTATCTACATGATAAACAAACAGACACAAACACTTTTAGAAAAGTTTAAAAATATAGCTCTATTTTCCCAAGACCAAGCCATACCCATAGGTGGTACAGCCCTTGCCTACCATTTGTCTCATCGTGAAAGTTTCGACTTAGATATATGTTTTCCTTTTGCAGATAAACTACCTAAACTAAACTTCTTAGATACATTTGAGGAAGTGATACCTTTGATATTGAATGTATAGAAAAACCTAGTATGCGTATGGTTAAGTATGAAGATTTAAAGGCTTATGTCATTGATAAAATCACTAATGAGACTGACTTTTCCAGTATATAAAATGTTAAATAATAAGCTATAATCCCAGCATGCAAACCCTACCCATACACGAAGTCCTAGCAGAAGTCATAGAGAAACTACAAACCCACACTAGACTAGTGCTACAAGCACCACCAGGGGCAGGAAAGACTACAGCTCTTCCTCTAGCACTTTTAGATGAACCATGGCTAAAAGGCAAGCAAATCATCATGCTAGAGCCTCGTCGTTTGGCTGTGCGTTCATCGGCTGCTCGTATGGCTGAGATGTTGGGTGAGAAGGTGGGAGAGACTGTGGGTTATCAGGTAAAAATGGACTCCGTGCAAAGCAAAAAGACTAAGATACTCATAGTCACAGAAGGCATACTCACACGTAAGCTTCAAGCTGACCCAAGTCTAGAAGATGTAGCCCTTGTTATATTTGATGAATTTCATGAGCGTTCACTTCATGCGGACTTGTCTTTGGCTCTTGCTTTAGAGTCTCAGTCTGTTTT
>DQVJ01000185.1 GCA_015661795.1 Sulfurovum sp. | reverse complement strand
GAGAGAACAGGGAATATCTCTGAATCGTATCATAAACTAGCAGATATTTTAGAAAATATTAGAGATAATACTGCTAAGTTTAAAAAAGCCATACGTTCGCCACTTATTACTCTGGCAGCAATGGGAATAGCATTCACTATCTTAATTATGGTAGTTGTGCCAAAATTTAAAGATATCTTTTCAAGATTTAAGACAGAGCTACCTCTTCCTACACAAATACTTCTTAAGTTGGAATGGGCTTTCAGTAATTTTGGTCCATTGATTTTAATGTTGATGGTAGTCATGGTTTTTACAGTGAAATATTTTTATAAGAATAACAGGGATTTCAAATATAAAGTAGATAAAATACTTATACATCCTAGGTTTTATTTAATTAACAAAGCCATTTTTCTTTCTACTATGCACAAATATAATTTGGTTTTTGGTGAGTTAGTAAAGTCAGGTATACCAGTATCTGAAGCACTAGATACTGCAGTGGGAATGGTAGATAATTTAGCCATTAAAGAACAATTATTGACGGTGAATGCAAATATTGGTAGAGGTATGAATTTAGCAGAAGCATTTAAAATTACAGGCTTGTATGAAAACATGCTGTTACAGATGATCAAAGCTGGTGAATCAGGTGGACAACTTGATGCTATGTTAGATAAAGTAACTAATTATTATGATATGGAATTTCAGGACTTGATTGACAACTTATCTGCTTATATTGAACCTATTATGATGTTTTTTATTGCAGGGCTTGTATTATTGATGGCACTTGGTATCTTTATGCCTATGTGGGACCTTGGAAAGGCAGTTGGCTAATTTTGTAAAGTCCAAAAAAGTTTAGACTTTACAAATGATGATGTTTTAGCGCTTTTTCTAAATCATCTGGGGTGTCAATACCAAAACTTTCTGTATCTACTTCTATCATAGCAATCTCGTAACCGTAATAGTGTGCTCTTAACTGTTCTAATTTTTCTATGCTTTCAAGTGGTGAGGGCGATAGCATACAAAAATTTCGTAATGACTTCACCGTAAATCCGTATATCCCCAAATGTCCTTTATATGCATCAAAATGGTGATCTCTAGGGTAGGGTATTTTTGCACGAGAAAAATAAAGCGCAATATTATCACTATCGGTAATTACTTTGACAATATTTGGATCATCAGCTTCTGGGTTAGAGATAATTTTATAACATGAATTCATCATAATACGGTCATTATTTCTATTTTTTTTAGTTAAATTATAGATTGCTTGGACAACTTCAGTTTCTATGAAAGGCTCATCTCCTTGTACATTGATAATAATCTCATTTTCTGCCAAATGTAATTTTTGGGCAGCTTCATAGATACGATCAGTGCCACTTTGATGTTTAGTAGATGTTAAAATAGCTGAAATCCCATGTTCTTTAGCAATATCTATAACTTCTTCGGAGTCTGTGGCAATCACAACACTGTCTATATCTTCAACAGCTTTTGCAGTCCGGACGACCATAGGCATACCTCCTATATCTGCTAAAACTTTGTTGGGGAAACGTGAAGAACCTATACGTGCAGGAATGATAATCATTAAAAACCTCTTTTAGTGCTAATTATGTATGATTTTACACTCTCTATGCTAAAATACTCCCCATAATACTAACTGAAAATGTGACTTGCTGCATACGTGCTCTCTTGAAGAGATTCACATTTGGCTTAGGCTTTGAACTTTGCTTAAAAGGCGTACAATGATCAAAAATAAGGCACTCTTACTTCTCAATATGGGTGGGCCAAACAATATAGAAGAAGTTGAACTTTTTTTGCGTAATATGTTTGCCGATGAATATATATTGTCTATGAATAAGTATCTACGAAAATTTGTTGCTACTATTATTATTGCAAAACGTCTTGAAGATGTTAAGGAGAACTATCGTTTACTCGGAGGAAAGTCCCCTTTACCAAAACGTACGGAAGAATTGATAAGTAAATTGGGAGGGGAACTTGATATGCCTATATACCCTGTCATGAGATATGTACCCCCTTTTTCAGATCTTGCATTAGATGAATGTAAAAAAAATGGGATTGAAGAGTTAATATTATTTCCTATGTATCCACAATACTCTATCACAACAACATTTTCATCTGTAGAAAATATCAAACAATATTGCCAATCTATAGCCTATAATCCGAAAATAACAGTGATTAAGCCTTATTATGATGATTATACATATATATCGGCATCTGTAGATAAAATATGCGAAGCGATGGAGGGTAAAGATACTGAAGAGTATGATTTACTTCTTTCTGCCCATGGTTTACCATTAAGTGTTATAAAAGCGGGTGATCCTTATCAAAATCATGTGGAGGCCAATGTAAGTGCTATTAAAATTTATCTTAGGGAGCGCGGGATAAAGTTTCATGATATTAAATTGGTTTATCAGTCTAAAGTAGGTTCTTCTGCATGGTTAGAGCCGAATCTTGTAGATGTATTACGTAACCCGACTCATCGAAAAGTAATTATATTCCCTTTAGCATTTACCCTTGATAATTCCGAGACAGTCTTTGAATTGGATATAGAGCATAGAGAAATTGCTGCTAAAATTAAATATGATGATTATATCGTCGCAGAATGTATGAATAGTTCTGATAAGTTTGTGGAGCTAATCGTTGAAAAAGTTAAATCTGTATAACCATAGTTTGGTGTTCAAAATATTATTTTGGATAGCACTGGTAGTTAGTTATATTGCAGCAGTACTTCCACAAGATATGGCACCACAGATTGGATCTTTAAATGATAAGGGACACCATATATTGGCTTTTATGACTCTATCTTTGTTGTTACAATTTGGGTATAGGATAAAATCTTGGTATGTATTTTTTTTACTTTTAGGTTACGGTATATTTATAGAAGTTTCACAACTTTATGCAATTAATAGATATGGTGATGTGCAAGATGTTCTTGCTGATACAGTTGGTATTTTTATAGGATTGACTTTTCATAAGTATCTAAAAAAGTTTTAGATACCTTAGCATGATACTGTGTGTTGGAGATAAGGGATTGCCCTATCTCCAAGATGTAAAATTACAGTGCATCTCCATCAACTTCATCTGTTCTGATACGCAGAACAGAATCAATAGTACTGACAAATATTTTTCCATCACCAATTTTACCAGTTTTTGCTGCCTCACTGATAGCTTTGATTGCTGTTTGTGCATATTCATCATTACTAACAACAATTTCAATTTTAATTTTAGGTATAAACTCAACGACATATTCAGCACCTCTGTAAAGTTCTGAGTGACCTTGTTGTCTACCATAACCTTTTACTTCAGATACGGTCATACCTTCAATACCAGCTTCTACTAGAGCATCTTTAACATCTTCTAGTTTAAATGGTTTTATAATTGCTTCAATTTTTTTCATATGATATTCCTTATTTTATAGATTCATTTCTTTTTCACCATGGCTTGCTTCATCAAGACCTTTTGCTTCATCTTCTTCTGATACTCTAGCTCCACCAGTAAGTGCAGATGCAATATAGTAAACTACTACAGTACCAACAAGTGTCCAAATACCAACGATGACTACTGATTCCACTTGAACCATAAACTGTCCTATTCTATCACCAGATTCTTTCATAGGCCCATCCCAAAGAAGTTCTTTATCATTAAGTGCAAAGAATGCAGTTGCAAGAGCACCCCAAAGACCTGCTAAGAAGTGGATACCAAAGGCATCAAGAGAGTCGTCATAACCAAATATTTTTTTGAGTTTAACAACACCAAAGAATGCAATGATAGATCCAACAATACCGATAACAAATGACCCACCTATACCTACAAATCCAGCAGCAGGAGTAATAGCTACCAGACCTGCGATAATACCCGATGCAATTCCAAGGAGTGTGGGTTTCTTGTAGATGAACCATTCAAGTAGCATCCAGGCCACTGCACCAGCAGCTGTGGCTATAGTGGTTGTGAGTACTGCAACCCCAGCAATGGCATTTGCACCAAAAGCAGAACCTCCATTAAATCCATACCAACCAAACCATAGTAGAGCAGCTCCTACTGCTGTTAACATAATTGAAAAAGGCTTCATCGCTATTTTATTGTGTCCTACTCTTTTTCCAATGAGAATGGCAAGTACAAGACCAGCTAAACCACCATTCATGTGTACAACGGTACCTCCAGCAAAGTCAAGTGCACCTGCATCGAAAAGATATGCACCATCTCCACCCCATACCATGTGCGTAATAGGAGCATATACTACTAGTCCCCATAGAACAACAATAACCATCCAAGTAGAAAACTTCATACGTCCTATGACGGAACCAGATGCAATAGCGATAGTAAT
>DQVJ01000135.1 GCA_015661795.1 Sulfurovum sp. | reverse complement strand
TCACCTCATCTTCATCATTTTTAAACTGCTCCCAAAAAGGAAAAGTACGACACTGCCGTGGACGTACCGGATAGATAGAACAACGATTCTTACTTTCATCAAAAAATACACAGGCATAATTATCCTCTGAAAGCTTCTTCTCTGTAAGCGAATAACGGTGTTTTACCTTTTTCAAATACATTGTAGCAAATTCTTCTACTGAAAGGTTAACAAATTCTGCCATCTTTTCTATCTCAGTATATTTCGCCCAAATATAACCACTCTCACCTGTACAACAGTGCCCACCACAGGCTTCACAGGCATTTGGGTTAAATTTATATGAATACCCTTCTTGCATCATGATATTATCTATGAAGTCCAATTATGATTCCTTCTATAAAATTATTGGATGCAGTGTATCACAAAAAAACCAAGAACTAAAAATCACCCTTGATACTATGTGTATTTGCTCTGATAAATACGTCCCGTACCTCTTCTTTGTAAACGTCTTTTTCATCAAATACTACAAAAGGAGGAAGTATTTGGGTCATTGATTTCGAGTTATTGCGTGCTGCTATCATCACAAGCTTTGATTCTCTATCTATTTTAGAATGGACAAACTGTATTTTTTCAGGATTGATTTTATGTATTTTAAGAGAATGTAAAAGCTTATCAACATGCCGTGCATCATAACAAAAGATAAACCATCCCTTAGGCTTTAAAAATGTTTTGACCCGTTTTATAAAATTTTCTATGGGTAAATGATGTGCATAACGTGCAATGTTTAGATGTGTATCCTGACTTTGTGTGGTGTTGGAGTCATAAAATGGAGGATTTGAAATAATAAAATCAAACCTATCCTCTATCTGTAACTCTATAAAGTCCCCCAAATAACTTTTTACTTCCAATCCATTGAGTGTATAATTATGAGTGGCATATTTTAACATCTGTTCTTGTTTGTCAATAATGCTTGTTTTAATATTAAAATCTCGACTTAAAAGCAAAGAGATGATACCCACCCCACAGCCAACATCCAAAAGTTTCCCAGTAGGCTTAAATGTAGAGATAAAATTATATAAGAAGAGAGAGTCACTATTGTAACAATATCCTGATGTTGGTTGGTAGAGAAACACAAAAAACCTTGTAATATTTTGATTATTTTACTACAACTTGGGTATAATCGCGATAATGAACGAAGAATTAGATTTACTAAACCCGCCATCAACAGATTTTTCGATGCTAGACTACGACTGTGCCTACATCCCTGGTAACAAGGTACGTATGCATTATAAGTATGTTTCCAATGCATCTAAAAAGTTTGCTACTGCTGTGATAACTAGAGGGTGGAGACGTTTTGGTAAATATTTTTTTCATCCTATATGTAATGGTTGCAGCGAATGTAAAAGTCTACGTATCAATGCAAAAGAGTATCACTTTACCAAATCCCAAAAAAAAGCTATCAGACGAAATAAAAATACAAAAATAATAGTACAAGAACCATCACTTACTTCAGCCCATATCAGCCTATATAACAAATACCATGCCCATAAAAGCCGTACTGACAACTGGCAACATAGGAACATAAGCCAACGAGAATACCATGAGAACTTTGTAGATGGTGCACATGATTTTGGAAAAGAAGTACTTTATATTGTTGATGATAAACTGGTTGGAGTTGACCTTATTGATGTGCTTGATGATGGTATTAGCTCAATCTATTTTTACTATGATCCCGACTATGCCCGTTTGTCTCTAGGCACCTACTCTTTACTTTACCAAATCAAACTTGCAGGTATTTTAGACCTTCCATGGATTTATTTAGGCTACTGGGTTGATGGCTGTAAAGCATTTGCCTATAAACCGAAATTCCAACCCCAAGAGATACTTGAAGATTTTCCACATATTTCTGAACTACCCCAGTGGCACGCATGGGAAAATACTACTGACACCTAACAAATGTATATTTTCACCTTATTTTTGCTATAATAGTGATTATGCATGATCAGAAAAATTTAGAACTTCTTAGCCCACAATCAACAGATTTTAGTCTAGATGACAATCTCTGCTCGTATGTCCCAAACAAGAGAATGAGGATGAACTATAAGCAAATAGATGTCGTCTCCAAAACTTTTGTTACCGCTGTGACACAAAGAGGATGGCGACGATATGGAAAAAATTTTGTTTATCCTGCCTGCTATGCCTGTACTGAGTGTAAGAGTATGCGTATCAAAGTCAAGGACTACAAGTACTCCAAATCTCAACGAAAAGCTATCAACAGAAATGAAGAGACAGAAATTTCTATACACTCCCCCAGAGTGACCCAAGAGTACATCGACCTTTATAACAAGTATCATAGATATAAAGCCAAGAAAGATGGCTGGAAACATCAAGATATCACAAGACAAGAGTATTTTGACAACTACGTAGATGGGGCACATGACTTTGGAAAAGAACTGCTCTACCATATCGATGGTAAACTGGTATGCGTGGACCTCATCGATATTGTAGATGACGGTATTTCATCTGTTTACTGTTACTATGACCCCGATTATCCTAGACTCTCTTTGGGTAAGTACTCATTACTTTATGAGATAAAACTGGCAGAAAATCTAGGACTTGACTGGGTGTATCTGGGTTATTGGGTAGAGGGATACAAACCTTTTGAATACAAAGAAGACTTTAGAACTATAGAGATGCTGGAAGGTTTTCCACGTATCTTTGAAAAACCAGGATGGAGTCTGTGGAAGAAAAAATAAATTAGAGTTTACGACACCATTTTAAAAATAATCTATCTGGATTGGTTCTTTTGTCCAATGCTTTTTCTTCTACAATATGCTCTGCAAGTATTTTTGCCATTTGAGGAGCAAAAACAAACCCACGCCCACCTAGCCCATTTAACATATACAAATGGTCTACATATTTTAATTCTGGCTTGGCTCCACATATAATAGCAGGATGGTTTTTCATCATATAACCGACATCTATGACTTTCCCTACCAAAGGAAAATAATCTTTAGACCCCGCACGCATTCCACAAAACACTTCTTGAAGTTCTAAATCTGAAGTATCTATAAGGGCAGAGGCTTTTTCTTTAAGTG
>DQVJ01000117.1 GCA_015661795.1 Sulfurovum sp. | reverse complement strand
TATTTATCAACACAAAAGTAGATACGGTAGGGGTGGACTATTATTGTGATGGGAGTAAAGTGGTTCATTTTGTAGGAAATGTGATAGGAAAGGACTATGTCTTAACTGTTTCTGCCGAGGATATCGATAATGTAGACACTCCTATTGGAAAGGCTACTATTGCTAAAATAAAAGAAAATATTTTAGGTGGCGAAGACAATAAAACATATACACTTTAATACTACATTGTAGTATTTTATGTTAATATTTATGTGATTTAAATACACATGTGAAAGGTAATGATGAAGAGTCCAAATAGAAAAGCATTTACTATGCTTGAGTTAATCTTTGTGATTGTGGTGATAGGTATTTTATCTTCTATTGCAGTACCCAAGTTTGCGGCCACTAGAGGTGATGCTGTGATGACAAAAGCTAAAACAACAGTGGGATCTGTAAGAAGTGCCATTGCAACGGAAAGACAAAAGCGCATTTTACGTGGAGAATTTTCTACCATCACAACATTAACTAGCAGTACTACACTGGGAGATCCTATATTTGATGGTTTTGATGGTAATACAACAACCCCCGTTTTAGAATACCCACCATTATCATGTGCGACTACTACTTCAACTTCATGTTGGAGAGAAACAACAACAGGGGCAGGTACTACTGCCAGTCCAACCAAATATACTTTTAACTTACCAACAACGGGTAGTGTGGTGTTTTTACTGCAAGACAACAGGTTTGTATGTGAAACACCTAGTAATCAATATTGTAGAAAATTAACACAATAAGTTTGTATTTTTATGAGATTGGGCTTATAAGGTCAAGTGCACCTTGTTTGACCTATATGTATGCTGACAAACTAGAAATAGGTACAGTGGTTTCTGTGCCCTTAAAAACAACTTCAAAAGAAGCAGTCATTATTGCAGAAGTGGAAAAACCTGACTTTGAAACTGCAGAAATAATATCGTTGTTACACAAATCTTACAGTCGTGAACAAATATCCCTAGCCAAATTCATCTCAGAGTATTACTTTTCTTCTTTTTCTGAAGCGATTTCATTGTTTATCCCTTATAGCCTAGCTAAAAAACAACAGCATATTCACCATGAAGTTGCTACATTACCCACATTAACACATATACAAAACAATGCCTACGAACAACTCCTCAGCAAAGACAAAGCCCTTCTCTTTGGCGTCACGGGTTCAGGGAAAACAGAAATTTTTATCACTTTGATGGCGAAGATGCTTGAAGAGGGTAAAACATCTATTTTCCTTATGCCTGAAATATCTCTTACACCCCAGATGGAAAAACGCCTTAAAGTCTATTTTGGTGATGCTGTAGCAATGTGGCACTCAAAACTGACAAAAAAGAAAAAAGAGTCTATACTTGAAGACTTAGAAGAAGGAAAAATACAGATTATAGCAGGAGCCAGATCTGCACTGTTTGTACCCCTGGCTAATTTAGGACTTATCGTAGTAGACGAGGAACATGATGACTCCTATAAATCCATGACCAGACCACGTTACCATGCACGAGATGTGGCCGTATTAATGGGACAGAAATGTAAAGCAAAGGTTGTTCTGGCTTCTGCTACACCGTCTATGACCTCTTATCATAAGTATGATATAGTGAAATTGGAAAAACCGTATATGGAAGTAAAAAAACACTATACGTTTATCTCTGGTAACAGCATAGACAACACGATACTTAAAACGTTACATCATACATATGAAAAACAAGCACAATCATTGGTTTTTTTACCAACACGTGGTAATTTTAAGTATCTGTACTGCCAAAGTTGCGGTAAAACCCACTTGTGTCCTTACTGTTCTGTGGGTATGGCACTGCATAGAAATATGAAACATTTAAAATGTCATTACTGTAATTTCACAGAAGCCATCGTTGATGCCTGCACCCAGTGTGGATACACACCTTTGACTTCAGAACGCATGGGAACACAAGAAGCCATAGAAGTGATACAAACAGCCATTGCAGACATACAGATAGAACAATTTGATAAAGACAGTATCACTACAGCCAAAAAGCTCAAAGAGGCATTGGGACGTTTTGAACGTGGGCAGAGTGATGTGTTGTTGGGAACGCAGATGTTAAGTAAAGGGCATGACTATGCAAACATTACACTCTCTATCATCATGGGACTTGACTATATTTTAGGATTGGCAGACTACAGAGCACGAGAACGTGCTATGTCTTTACTATTTCAAATCGCAGGACGCAGTGGAAGAGCCAAAGAAGCACAGGTACTGGTACAAACAGCAGATGCTAGATTTTTTCAAACCTATTTAGACGATTATGAGTGTTTTATCAAAGATGAGTTGGCATTTTTAGAGATGGCGGATTACCCTCCTTTTGTAAGTCTTGCACGTATCCTCATCGCTCATAAAGACGAGAGTAAGGCAGGAAAAGTCACCTTAGACACAGTGACCAAACTCAAAGCCTTTAAAGAGATAGAGATAGTAGGCTCAGGCAAAGCACCCGTAGAGCGTATAGCCAACAAATACAGGTTTCATATTTTGCTTAGATCAAAGCATAGAGTACCGCTCTTAAAAGCTTTACATGCGGTAGATTGTAGAGAAATTGAGATAGATTTTGACCCTGTAGAATTCTCTTAATATTTATTCTAGGAAGTTTAGGTAGAATAAGAGAATTATATAGAAGGCAAATCGTGAAAGAAAGAGTAAAAACAAAAAAAATTTATGTCGGTGATGTTGCAGTCGGTGGAGATGCACCTATCTCTGTACAATCCATGACATATAGTGATACACACAATGTTGCTGCTACAGTTGAGCAGATAAACCGTCTTCATTTTGCTGGAGCAGATATGGTGCGTGTAGCAGTACCTGAGATGCAAGATGCTTTAGCGCTTAAAGCTATCAAAGAACAAATCTCTTTGCCACTTATAGCAGATATCCATTTTAACTATAAATTGGCGCTGGAAGCTGCCAAATGGGTAGACTGTATCCGCTTAAACCCAGGGAATATCGGAGAAAAAGGTCGTATTAAAGAGATAGTCAAGGCATGTCAAGAGAGAAATCTTCCCATTCGTATAGGGGTTAACTCAGGAAGTTTAGAAAAAGAGTTTGACCAAAAATATGGCCCAACAGCAGAAGGTATGGTGGCTTCAGCTGAGTATAACATCAAGTATTTGGAAGATTTGGGTTTTACAGATATTAAAATATCGCTCAAGGCTTCTGATGTGGACAGAACAGTAGATGCTTATAGAATGTTGCGTCCTAAAAATGACTACCCTTTTCACTTAGGTGTGACGGAAGCGGGGACTATTTTCCATGCGACGATTAAATCTTCTATAGGTTTGGGAGCATTGTTGTTAGACGGGATAGGTGACACGATGCGTATTTCTATTACAGGAGAACTTGAAGAAGAGATCAAAGTGGCTAAGGCGATATTGAAAGACTCTGGGCGTATTCAAGAAGGTCTTAATATTATCTCTTGCCCTACTTGTGGGCGTATAGAAGCAGATCTTGTGACGGCTGTAGCAGAAGTAGAAAGACGTACCGCACACATCAAAACACCTATGGATGTTTCTGTGATGGGGTGTGTGGTCAATGCCATAGGAGAAGCCAAACATGCAGATGTTGCCATAGCGTATGGTAAAGGTGCGGGACTTGTGATGCTTAAAGGTGAAGTAGTCGCTCGTTTACCTGAGTCAGAACTGGTTGATAGATTTGTTGCTGAGGTAGAGAAATACGCTGAGGAAAACAAATAATGGAGAACATGTATAATCTCAACATAGAAAGGGCTGTACTCTCTGCGATTATTTTTGACCCTGAAACCTATGAAGAGATAGCTGCAAAGCTGATGGCACATGATTTTTATTTGCCTTTTCATCAGCATATTTTTACGTCTATGGAAGAACTTTCACGAGAAGAGAAGCCTATAGACGAAGAGTTTTTACGTTCCAAGTTAGTCGCTATGGGTAAATTTGATGAAGTGGCGATGCTTGATTTACTTTCTGCAAACCCCATCTCCAATACAGCAGCATACCTGAGTGAAATCAAAGCAAAGTCGAGTAAAAGAGCATTGGCAACTTTGGCTACTGAGATTAAAAAGGTAGTAATAGAAGATGACTTACCTGCAGAAGAAGTCATGAACCTTGTAGAAAAAAAACTCTATGAAATCACACAAAACAATACTAATGAAGATTTTAGAGAATCTAAAGAGATTACCTTAGCCATGATGGATGAGATAAATCGTCTTAAAGCACTTGGTAATTCTAAACTCATAGGAACCGATACAGGATTCAAAAACTTGAACGATAAAACAAGTGGTTTTAGTAAAGGAGATTTGGTTATTATCGCAGCCAGACCAGCTATGGGGAAAACGGCACTTGTGCTTAACATGGCACTTAAGGCCATAGAACGTAATGAGGGTGTGGCATTTTTCTCACTTGAGATGCCTGCTGAGCAATTGATGCTTAGACTGCTTTCTGCCAAAACTTCTATACCGCTTCAAGCACTAAGGGTAGGGGATTTGAGAGATGAGCAATGGTCTCAACTCTCAGCGGCCACCACAGAACTTGCAGAAAAAAAGCTTTTTGTGGATGATGGTGGGTACGCCACCATACACCATGTGAGGTCTAAATTACGTAAGCTTAAAGCCCAACACCCCGAAATCTCTGTAGCCATTATCGATTATCTTCAGCTTATGTCCGGAGAAGGTAGAGAAGGCAGACAGCAGGAAGTTTCTGAAATATCAAGAGGGTTAAAACAATTGGCAAGAGAGTTACAAATCCCTATTGTAGCCCTTTCACAGCTTAACCGTGGGGTAGAGAGTAGAGACAATAAGCGTCCAATGCTTTCAGACCTTCGTGAATCTGGTGCGATTGAACAAGATGCAGATAT
>DQVJ01000292.1 GCA_015661795.1 Sulfurovum sp. | reverse complement strand
TAAAAAATTAAAAAAGATGGTAGATACTGATTTAGATATGAGTAAAAAATTTGCAATATTGTTTATAGATTTAGATAGGTTTAAACATGTAATGATTCTTTTGGACATAGTACAGTAGATGAACTTTTGCAAATTATTGCTAATCGTCTACTTAATATCATTCCTAAAAAATAATTTTTAGGACGTAATGGTGGCGATGAATTTATATTATTGATTGATAAGAAAGGACAGAAAGATAATATAAGAAAAACAATAAAAAGTATTATTAAGACAATTGAATCAGCTGTCCAAATAGAGGATAAAAAACTTTATGTTTCCGCTAGTATTGGTGTAAGTAGATATCCAAATGATTCAGTAGATTATAAGGATTTGCTTAAATATGCAGATACAGCAATGTTTGAATCTAAAAAAATGAAGCGAGGTGGATATAGGTTCTATCATGAAGATATGACAAATCATTTAAAAAACACAACAATTATGGGGTCTGAAATTTTTTCTGCCATTGAAGAAGATAAATTTGTGTGTTACTACCAGCCACAAGTTCATATCAAGAGTAATAAAATAACTGGGATGGAACTTCTCGCACGTTGGAATACTGAAGATAAAGGATTTATTTCAGCAGAAAAATTTATTTCTTGTGCCGAAGATACAGGAGCAATTTTTGCATTAGATTATTATATATTAGAAAAAGGTATGAATCAAATAGTTTTATGGAAAAAAAATAATATAGAAATACCTAAGATTTCATTTAATTTCTCTACAAAGCATTTACATCAGAATAACTTTGTTACTTTTATTCGAAATCTTTTACTTAAAACGGGCTGTAAAGGTGAATGGATAGAACTGGAAATTACTGAAACCCACATGATGTTAAATATAGAGGAAGTAATCATAGAGCTAAAGGAACTAAAGGAATTAGGTGTTTGCCTAGCCATTGATGATTTTGGTAAAGGATATTCTTCTTTAACATATTTAAAAAATTTACCTATTGATAAAGTTAAAATAGATAAATCATTTATAAATAATGTACATAACAATAATGTAGATTCAGCAATAGTAAAATCAATTATTAATATTGCCGATAGTTTAAATATAAGCACCGTCGCCGAAGGTGTTGAAACAAAAGAACAAAGAGATTATTTACTTAATGAAGGATGCAAAAATATTCAAGGATATTTTTATTATAAACCTATGGATGTAGAAAAACTTGAAGTTGAAATTTTAAAGAAGATGGGTTAAGTCACTTTAAAGTTTTGATAGCTACTATAAACTCATGAAATTAAACGAAATAAAACTAACAAATCCTTATTTAAAGTTAAATGAAGAATGCTATGACAAAGTTGAACCGACCCCACTGCATAAACCCTATCTTATTCATGTAAACAAAGATGTTGCAAAAATATTAGAGATAGATGAAGATGCATTAGAAAGTGAAGATTTTTTGAGCTTACTTAACGGTACATATAAGCCAAAAGGTTTTGAACCTTTTGCGATGTGTTATGCTGGGCATCAGTTTGGACAGTTTGTACCTAGACTTGGAGATGGACGAGCCATTAACATAGGGACTATACAGAAGTATCATATGCAACTTAAAGGAGCAGGGATAACGAAGTACTCACGCCATGGAGATGGTCGTGCTGTGCTGCGTTCAAGTATACGTGAATATCTTATGAGTGAAGCGATGCATGGACTGAAGATTCCTACTACTTTATGTCTGGGACTTATAGGTTCAGAGCATGATGTGAGACGTGAAAGTATAGAAAAAGCTTCCATTGTCTGTCGTGTAAGTACCTCGTGGGTACGTTTTGGTACCTTTGAGTACTATGCATCTCAAGGAATGTTTAAAGAGCTTAAAGCCTTAGCAGACTATGTGATAGAAGAAAACTTTCCGCACTTAAAAGGTAAAAATGACGTCTACACTATGTTATTTAATGAAGTGATGGTCATTACTTCAAGACTCATGGCACAGTGGATGTCTGTAGGGTTTAACCATGGGGTTATGAACACAGACAACATGTCTATAGCAGGACTTACGATAGACTACGGGCCTTTTGCCTTTTTAGATGACTTTAGACATGAACAGGTGTGTAACCATACCGATGTAGAGGGACGATACTCTTATACCAATCAACCAGCTGTTGCTAAGTGGAATTTACAGATGCTCATGAAAGCACTTAGTCCTATAGCAGACATGGAAAAGATGGAAAAAATCTTGATTATTTATGACAAAATATATACACGTTACTTGCACTACTATATGTGCAAGAAACTAGGACTAGAAGGTACAGTAGAGGGTGACCCAGAACTTATAGATGACATGTATGATATGTTAGAGTCTTTACATGTGGACTATACGCTTTTTATGAGAACACTAAGCCACTATGAACATGGAGGTGATAGAGCTAAATTACTCGCTACGGGTATGTACCCTGAGTCTATGAACACTTGGCTAGATAGATATGACAAACGTATACAGTACATAGACAATACTGAGCGTAAAAAGCAGATGCTAGAAAACAACCCTAAATATGTACTCAAAAACTATATGCTTCAAGAGGCTATAGATGCAGCAGAGCAAGGAGATTTTTCTATGGTGAGTAGTTTGTTTGACATTGCACAGCATCCCTTTGATGAACATCCAGAGTTTGAACGTTTTGCAGGGGCAACACCAACTGCATTTAAAAACAAAAAACTTAGCTGTTCATCTTGATGTTTGTCAACCCTTATTTTATCATGACACTAGGAAATGACTTAGAGGGTCAAGCATAGCAAGAACACTACACAATTTTAGAAGATTTTTGGCTCATACTTATGACAGGGGAAAAAGTCTACACACGAGATGCCTTTATACTACACACCTATCTAGGTGAACTTGATAGAGAAATATTTGAGCCATAGTTGGAACTTTTTATGAAGTGATATATCTTTATTACACTCCAAAAGTTGCACAAAAGTTTTACAAAAGAGCAGAAGTACTCAGACATAAATTTAGGCAATGGTTAGATATAATATAATCTCAAAAGATACAGATAGAAATCACCAAGCTAGT
>DQVJ01000281.1 GCA_015661795.1 Sulfurovum sp. | reverse complement strand
CAAGTGCAATTTCTTATCATACTTGGTGCTGTAAGCGTATTTCTCGCTTCAGCACTATTCAATATCAAATACAAGATAGCTACAGTAGAAAAAGCTGTATTTGTACAAGACTTCAACGACACCTCAAAAAGATACAACGATATAGATAAAATCTCCATACCTTATAGTCACGGTCAATACAAACAAAAAGCAGTCATCGAGAAAGAAGTTATACAGAAAATTCTACTAAGAACGTGTAACGATATTTATCAAAGAGGGGTGCTAAGTAAGTGTCCCAATGCTAAGAGTGTCAATAACGTATGGGGATTTGCAGGAACTATAGGAGGAACAGGCTCATTATTGGGAGCTTGGACAGGAGGTGTTTCATCTTCTTTTTCCTGCGGTAATGAAGATAATTATGGAAGATACTTAATCCAAAATGCTATACCCTCTTCGGTTATAAGTGAGGGAGGGTGGGGTTATGACCTTCAAAATGTAGATGATACCCACCTCTATCCTTGTGGGTACAGCGAAATAGTAACAAAAATATAAAAGCAAGGAAGCAAATATGAAAAATACACTCTCACAAAAAGAGAATGATATTCTCCAGCAAATAAAAAGCATAGAAGACTTCAAAGAAGCAGAGTATAAATATTTATATGAACTGCTTGGTGCAAAAAATGACCACGTAAGAGAAGAAATAGAGGAATCAATAAAACTACGAAATAGCACACTTAAAGACAGACATATTTTCGATATATTTGCTTCACGAGGCACTATAGACCCAGATGATATTGTACAGATATGGAAACTCATCGTAGAAAGACTTGGAGAGATAGATCCAGAGATACGAAATAATATCCACCTTGATAAAAAAGCGATTGATGTCGATGTTATAGAAGGTGAACTGTATCTCGACCAAGATACAAATAAACCTGCAAATATAAAATACCAACTAGGATATGATGACTTATATACAAAAAATACTGTTATCGTGAGTAAAGAAGCATACTCAGATTTAGAGATACGTAAAAAAAGATTTTTAAATCAGACAGACAATGATTTTGTTATGATGGATATTCTGAAAGATGCTCTTGCTAAAAATACTTCAGATATACATATTAAGTTTGGAAGATTTTACACGGTACACTTTAGAATACATGGGCTTTTGATTGAGCAGAAAAAATATACAATGAATAAAGAGCGTTATGAGGACTTAGTAGACAGTATCGCACAAAAAGCCTCAAAAGATACAATGCTAGGGTTTAATGCCAATGAGAGAAACTTACCACAAGGGGGTATACATAAGTACAACGACCTAAATGTTGACTTACGTATCGAATTCACTCCTAAAGGTACGCAAGACGGTGATGTGCTTATTGTCGCACGTATTCTCAAAAGAGGTGGAACAACTGGAAACTTAGATAAGATACAGGGTTATGATGATCACTTCAAGCAAATGCTTTGGAGAATGACACTTGCCACTACAGGACTTATCTTGGTTGCAGGAGTTACAAACTCTGGTAAATCAGTACTTACTTCCCATTTTATTATGTCCCTACCTAGTGGTAAGAGTATTGTAACAGCAGAAGACCCTATTGAGTATGAAAAACCCAGATCAGACACAACACAACACCAACCTTATGTGGTTAAGAAACAAGGCAAGGTAGTTGCAGAAGTAGGCTTTAAACATTTTATGAAGTCTTGGAAAAGAGCAGACCCAGATATTTTAGAAATTGGAGAGACAAGAAAAGACAAAGAGCTTGTTGAAGCGATAGTAGAGGGTGTTAAAGCAGGAAACTTGGTAATCTCCACCATACATGTCAATTCTTCATTTGATGTCCCTAAATCGTTAGTTACTGAATTTGGTATGAACATTGCTTCTGTTTCAGATATTTTAAGTTTAGTGGTAAACCAAATACTTGTCCAAAAACTATGTAATAAATGTAAAATACCTGATATAAATGGTGAAAACAGAAAGATTTTAAAGGACTTTAACGATAGTGGTGATGTTCGCTACTCTTGGAAGAAAGACCTAGAAGACTTCATAGACGGAAAAGATGAGACGTTCCTTAAGAACGAAAAAGGGTGCATGAGTTGTGGGTACACAGGAGTAGAGGGGCTAGTTCCTATATATGAGTATCTTAAGTTTAATGTAGAAGCCGTGCAATGGTTGGGTACAGATTTTATAAAAAAAAGTCGTTTTGAAATTGAAAAACACTTTTGTTCAAAAGAAGATGAAAACTTAGCTATAAACAAGCTTACAACCTATGTGAAGGCTCTAAGACGTGGTGATGTTGATACTACTATGGACACACTAGCTAAAGTTCTCCTGTAGGGCTTTAGTACAATTTCTAAAAAAATATTTACTTTTTATATATATTCCTATCCTTTTATTACATACTTTTTTCTATAATCTCTCTATAAGAATGAATAAAAGGAATTCAAGATGAATAACACAACAATAAAAGATGAAATTTCAATCAGCGATTGGGTAATGACAAAAAGAGGTGAGATTACAATTAAGCCTCTTATCCCAGAAGTTGAAAATAGTTCATTGTTGGTAAAAGCATTAAGAACACTTGTTGAAGAAGATGAAGGAGTACTTAAAGTTCCTAAACACATGAATTTAGAAGAAGATGCTAAACGCTTTGATAGAATGTTTCATGTCGTTATTAATGCTAAGGCATTAAAGCTTATGTCGGATCATGGCTTTCATCAACTTAAAAAAGCTGATGCCTACAAGAAGAAAGCATCTTTGGCACTTAGCAATCATGAAGAAATTGGAATATCTAAAT
>DQVJ01000131.1 GCA_015661795.1 Sulfurovum sp. | reverse complement strand
GTGGTACACCCATTAGGATTCGAACCTAAGACCCTCGCCTTAGAAGGGCGATGCTCTATCCAGCTGAGCTATGAGTGCACAAAAAATATAATAATAAATAAAAAACGTGTTTTTAATGGTACGCCTGAGAGGACTCGAACCTCTAACCCTCAGATCCGAAGTCTGATGCTCTATCCAATTGAGCCACAAGCGCTTCTTCTTTGGGTGGTTACCCGATTAATTACTAAACTATGGGGTAGGCGACGGGACTCGAACCCGCGACAACCAGTACCACAAACTGGCGCTCTACCAACTGAACTACGCCTACCACAATGAAATGTTAAGGTTACTTATTATTATAATGTTAAATACCTAAATGGTCGGAGTGAAAGGACTCGAACCTTCGACCCCCTGGTCCCAAACCAGGTGCGCTACCAGACTGCGCTACACTCCGTTACTTTAAACCTGCACATCAAGTTAAAAAGGAACGCAATTATAGTCAAAAGGGTTACATTTGTCAATAGTTTTTGTAAAAAAAGTCAAAAAATTATTTTTAACCCCTAAATTAGAGGTACTTTAGGGGTTAATGAGTATAATCATTTATAAATCTTTAGGAATATTATATGAATGCTATCTTTGAACAAATTAACAGTATTTTAGGGTCGATTTTTTTCTTCGATATCTTTTTTGGTATGATGGAAGGTACAAGTATGCCTTTTATTGTTGCTTGGCTTATAGTGGGAGGTATCTTTCTTACTTTTCGTTTTGCTTTTATCAATGTTCGTATGTTTGTGCATTCCTTTAAAATCATAACAGGTAAATATAAAACTGCTGATGATGTAGGAGAGATTACTCCTTTTCAGTCCTTGACAACTGCTCTTTCTGCAACGGTTGGGCTAGGTAATATTGCAGGTGTTGCCATTGCCATTGCCATAGGTGGACCAGGAGCTACCTTCTGGATGATATTGGCTGGTTTCTTTGGAATGACACTTAAATTTACAGAAGTAACTCTTGCCCAAATATATCGAGAGACACGACCAGATGGACGTATTATGGGTGGAGCGATGCAATATCTCTCTAAAGGTCTAGCCTCTAAAGGTCATGCTAAACTTGGGAAAATTTTGGCCATCGTTTTTTCAGTTCTTGCAATAGGGGGATCTTTAGGTGCGGGGAATGCTTTTCAAACTTCTCAGGCGATGGGTGTCCTTACGGAGAGGGTTCCTTTTTTTGAAACGTATCCTATAGTCTTTGGTTTAATTATGGCAACAGTTGTGGGTTTTGTGATTATTGGGGGTATCAAACGTATAGCGCACACAGCAGAGAAGATTGTACCTGCGATGGTACTTATCTATCTTTTTGCTTCATTGTGGATTCTTATTGTGAATGCTTCTTTGGTGCCAGATGCCATTGGGACTATAGTGCATGAAGCTTTTGCCCCAACAGCAGCAGCAGGGGGTCTTATAGGTGTGCTGGTACAAGGTTTTAAGCGTGCGGCATTCTCTTCAGAAGCAGGTATCGGTTCTGCAGCCATTGTCCACTCAACTGCTGCAGTAAAGTATCCGGTGCGTCAGGGTATGGTGGCCCTTTATGAACCATTTATAGACACCATTGTTATTTGTACAATGACCGCACTGGTCATTGTAACTACTGGTGTGTATGCTACGGATGGAGAATTTGCAAAGCTAGTAGCATCAAAGCAGGGTGCGGCACTTACAGCAGCAGCTTATGGCACAGTTATTTCTTGGTTTCCGATTATACTCTCATTTTCCATTGTATTGTTTGCTTTTTCTACAATGATTTCATGGTTTTATTACGGGGAGCGTTCCTGGACATACCTTTTTGGCGAAAAATATACATTAGTTTTCAAACTCATCTTTATTGCATTTACTGTAATGGCGTCAGTGACAAGTGCCTCTGCACTACTTGACTTTTCTGATTTACTTATTCTTAGTATGGCACTACCTAACCTGATAGGACTTTATATGCTGCAAGGGGATGTAAAAGAAAATCTTACAGAGTATTTAAAAAAATGGAAATCTGGGGAATTAGATAGAGAATGTATAAAGAGTGGAGTTTGTGAAGAGTTCAAGTCATCATAAAGATGTGTTAGGCAACGGGGACTTACTTCAGGGCTTAGGTAAGCCCCTATAGCATGTCTACGCCACGCGCACCTTTTTCTAAGCTTCCTATGACATATCCATCAGTATTTGCAAGTATTGCATCTACATCTTCAGGTTCTACTACCCAAATCATACCTACTCCCATGTTGAAGGCTCTATACATTTCGTCTTCTGCAACATACCCAGACATAAATTCAAAGATGGGTAAGACTCTAATACTGTCTTTGTGTACAAGAGCTCTTATTCCTTCAGGAAGTACACGAGGAAGATTTTCTATGATACCTCCACCTGTGATGTGTGCTAACGCTTTAACATATTGTTTATTTGCTTTGTATTCTTTTACATAGATACGTGTAGGCTCCAGTAATGTTTCTACCAGAGGTTTTCCTTCAAAGTCTGTATCTAGATCCATGCCTAAGGTATCAAAGAAAATTTTTCTTACAAGAGAGTATCCATTTGAGTGTATCCCTGAACTTGGCATAGCTATGAGGATTTGTCCCTCTTTTACATTAGCGACGGTGTCCATTTCGGAACGTTCGGCGATACCTACAGCAAATCCTGCTAAGTCAAAATCATCACCTGAATACATACCAGGCATTTCAGCAGTTTCTCCACCTACCAAGGCACATTCAGAACGCCTACAGCCTTCTGCGATGCCTGCAACAACATCTTTTGCATTTTCAGGAAGCAGTTTACCTGTGGCATAGTAGTCTAAAAAGAACATCGGGGTACCATTATTACAGATGAGGTCATTTACACACATCGCTACAAGGTCGATACCTACTGTATCTAATTTGCCACTTTCTATCGCAATACGGAGTTTTGTTCCTACCCCATCTGTTGCAGATAGAATAATAGGCTCTTTATAACCTGTTGGGAGAGCATAAGCACCCGCAAATGAACCTATCCCACCTATAACATTACTGTCAAAAGTTGATTTAACATCACTTTTAATAGCCTCTACAAATGCATTACCCGCATCGATGTCTACACCAGCATCTTTATATGAAATATCTGACATTAATTATCCTTGTCGTTGTGATTCATGTTTTCACATGGAGGGAATATTTTTTTAAGTATGATGAGTCCTGGGCACCAACCAGTTAACCCTGCGATGACAAGCATTATCATCATCCCAAACTGTAATATAAATGCAGCAGCATACATACCAGAACCAGCCAATCCCATAACAAAACCCAAAATACTTGCCTGTACAAGACGTTGTATCTTCTCAGCACACATTTAATACCCCTAGTGAAAAATTAGGCGTATTATAGCTAAAACTAACTGTTGAGTTTACGACCAAGTTTTTCTTCTACGGAGTTCACTTTATTTCCAAGTCTACCTACTGGGCCTTCACGCCAATCTATTTTAATGGAACTGTAGACACGTCCACAATCTTTTTGTAAATCTTCATAGGCTTTATTTATAACTGCTAAAACCTCTGTTACCGTTTCTCCTTCTATAATGGTTCCCATAGGTGTTAACTGATAGGCTAAGCCACTTTTATCTACTATATCCAAGACACGTGCGACAAAGGCGCTCTTACTTTGGGTTTGTTCTGTGGGAAACATACTAAACTCTACTAATGCTGACATATTTTAATCCTTCAGGTTGTTTTGAGATATAATACCTTATGAATAATGAAAACTGGATAATTATCGGAGCAGGTGCAGCGGGTTTATGCGCAGCCATTACCCTAGGTAGAGCTGGTGAAAAGGTACTGTTGTTAGAACAAAACAGTAAAATAGGTAAAAAAATACTTGTCTCCGGCAATGGTAAATGTAATATAGGCAATAGATATATTAATTTAAACCGTTTTCATGGACAAAACTTTGCATTTATGAAAGAAGTACTTGAGGGGTATCCTTTTGAATCAGTAGAAAAGTTTTTTACATCTATAGGATTGGAACTTGTAGAAGGTAAAGAGGGGAAGATGTTTCCTATGTCTATGCAGGCATCTTCTGTAGTAGAATTACTTGAATATGAAGCAAAGAAAGTCGGGGTAAATATACTTTGTGACTGTACTGTCAATGCTGTTGACAAAGAGGGGAAATACTTTACAGTAATGACAACGAAAGGCAATAAAACCTGTGAAAAACTTCTTCTTTCCTGTGGTTCACCTGCTGCACCACAACTGGGAGGTTCCAATTCTGGGTATGCATTTGCTACCAATATGGGGCATAGTCTTATACCTAGATACCCAAGTTTAGTACAACTTTGCTCGGAGGAAACATGGGTTAAGAGATGTGCAGGAGTAAAGGTACCTGGAATTGCTTCACTTTATGCTAATGGTGAGTACATAAGCGAAAAAAAAGGTGATCTACTTTTTACCAATTATGGTATAAGTGGACTAGCTATACTTGACCTAAGCCGTGAAGTCAGTACAAGATTAGCTAACTTTGATTACTGTGAACTAAGTTTAGACCTCATGCCAGAACTCAGTAAAGAGAAGCTCACAAATTTATTATTGGGCAGAGTACAAAAGGAAAGTGAAAAACCTATAGGCTTATGGCTACAGGGAATCATACACAAAAAGCTCATAGACATCATAATAGAACAGTCTAGATGTAAAGTGAGGGTAGAAGAACAACTCAACAGAAAAGAGATAAATAAACTCGTACACACTATCAAAAACCTAAAACTAAGTATCTGTGACAGTAAAGGCTTCAAGGGTGCAGAGGTCGCAACAGGAGGCATAGACACGACTGAAGTAAATGCTGATACCCTAGAGTCGAAAATAGTGCCTAATCTTTTTTTAGCAGGAGAAATACTGGATGTCGATGGAGACAGGGGAGGTTTTAATTTTCATTTTGCTTGGGTTTGTGGGTTAAGGTTAAAAAGTTAGCTGTTTGATTGAAAAGAGTTTATAATTTGTAATTGTGGAGTT
>DQVJ01000012.1 GCA_015661795.1 Sulfurovum sp. | reverse complement strand
TGGGCATCTACAGAATCCATGTCTACTTTACGTGGGGTCTCTAGCGCATGCTCAATAGCAGATTTTGTAATCTCATGAAAAACGATACGCGGAAGTTCTGTTGGCTCTTTGCCAATAGCTTTGGCAATGTGATAACCTATGGCCTCACCCTCACGATCCTCATCCGTCGCGATGAAAACAGTTTCAGCTTCTTTTGCCAGTTTCTTCAACTCTTTTACAGTAGGGTTTACATCTCTGGGGATAGAGTATTTTGGAATTAAATCCCCCGTTTCGTCATCTATAGTGATACCAAAGTTACTTTTTGGAAGATCTCGTATATGCCCTTTGGAGGCGATAACTTTATAATCTTTACCTAAGAAGTTGGTAATAGTACGTGCTTTTGCCGGGGATTCGACGATGATTAGATTTTTCATTAATGCCTTAACTTTCATAATATAGGAATTTTTGGCATTGTAGCACATTTGTGTGAAAAAACATATTTGTCATCTAGCTTTCCCCTTGGTGACAGTTGGAAGCATAACGCTTATGTGTACAAGAACGAAAGGGTAATATAATGTTTATTATGAGTCTTTTTTGAGAATACGTGGAAGTGTAATCCCCGTTTGACTTTGATATTTGCCTTTTCTATCTGCATAGGTGGTTTCACATTGTTCATCTCCTTGCAAGAAGAGCACCTGCGCAATACCCTCGTTTGCATAGATTTTTGCAGGGAGAGGGGTAGTGTTAGAGATTTCTATCGTAATATGCCCTTCAAATCCTGGTTCAAAAGGGGTGACGTTGACAATGATACCACATCGGGCATAGGTACTTTTCCCTAAACAGATGGCAAGGGTATCTTGAGGCATTTTAAAATACTCTATGGTTCTCGCAAGTGCAAAAGAGTTAGGGGGAACAATACAGACATCCCCTTTAAAATCTACTACATTGTTTTGGCTGAAATCTTTGGGATCTACCACTTCAGCATTAATATTGGTAAAGATTTTAAACTCGTCTGATACACGTATATCATACCCGTATGAGCTAAGACCATAGGAGACAACTCCTTCTCCTACTAGCCCTTCACAAAAAGGTGTAATCATTGCTTCGTTGATTGATTTTTCACGTATCCATTTATCAGCTTTTAAACCCATTTTTTTACCTTTATTATTGAACTTATCTTATTTTTTGAATATCTGCACGTGTACGCAATTTTTCAAAATAGTCTTTGAGAGCTTTCTGTTGCTGCTGCTCTTTCCACTTGGCGGCTACGGCACCTTTTGCCATTTCAAAAGGCATGGCTGTTTGACCTTCTTTTGAATTGATTCTATAAACAATATATCTATCTCCGGCATTCATAGGGCGTGTATAGTTTCCATTTTGTGTTTGCATCAGTATTGCAAGCATGGAAGGCTCAAGGTCTTTAGTGTATTTTATGAGTGTTCGGGATGTTATATTCTTTGCTTTGCGTGTTTTCATAAATGCATCTATTTTGGCTTTAGAAGGTGAGCTATATTCCGTGACGGAAATCGTTGTAGGAATGGTAAATAATTCTTTATGGTCATTATGAAAAATTTTGAGTTCATCTTCACTAGGTGTAGGAATAGAAGCTACAACTTCTTTTTGAAAAAATTTACTTTTTTTGAGAGATTCTTTAATGCTCTTTCTGTATTGTACCCATGGGGTTCCTTGTTCAAGTAGTATCTTTTGCATCTTGGGAATTGTAAGATCATTTTGTGCTGCAATTTCAGAAATTTTTTCATCAATACTCTCTTCAGAGATTTTAATATCTTTCATTGCGACCTTTTGAAGTCGATCCTGTATAAGCAGGTCAATGGCTTGGTCTTTTGTGATACCCAGTTGTGTCTGTACAGCACGAATTTCAGCTGTAGTTACGGCTTCTCCCTCAACAATGAGGGCAATTCCGTCAATCATCTTAGCTTCAAGTACCGTAGCCAAAGCAAACATTACAAAGAGATGTAAAAGTATTTTGTTCATTTGTCTTCCATTCGATAAAGTTGAAAATTATAACATAAAGCAGTAAAGGTAATATGAATACCCGCTATAATGCAATACTTTAATGTCTCTTTGTGTAGGAGTTGTGGAAATGAAAAATAGTTTAAGAAATATATTGTGGGTATTTCTTTTGGTCACAGAGTATAGTATGGGGATACAAAACACTTGCATTGAATGTCATGATGGGTTAGCAGATATTCGTGCACATGATTCTGGTATGATGCAGGCGATATTAGTGAAAGCAGAAGAAGCAGGAGCAAAAGGAAATGACTGTGTGGTTTGTCACGGTGGGAATCCTGAAGCAGATAAAAAAATACAAGCCCACTCTGGCACACTGGCTTATTTTCTGACACATGAAGGCCCTAAAGATTTTTACCCTTATCCAGCGAGCCCCTGGATTAACAAAAATACCTGTGGGATGTGTCATCCTAATCAAGTGGCAGCACAAGAGAATAACTTGATGGCAACAGAACAAGGAAAAATACATGGGGCATTATGGGGGTTTGGTGCAAAAGAGGGATACACCCATACCTATACAAACTTTGGAGGGCGCTCTGTAGAACCACATAAGCGTTTAGGGACAGAAGCCTATAAAAAATATATGCAGGAGTTGGCACGTTTAGAGCCACAAGGGTTTCAAATGGAGACAAAAGCATTACCCCTTGCACCTACAGCAGACGAGATAGAAAAAGATCCTACCCTCTCTGTGTATACCTATCTCCGGCAGGAATGTTTACGTTGTCATACAGGAGGGAAAGGTCGTAAAAGAAGAGGAGATTACCGTGGAGTAGGGTGTGCTTCTTGTCATATACCCTACTCTAATGCTGGACTTTATGAGGGGAAAGATAAAAGTATATCTAAAAGAGAAGATGGCCATATACTGATTCATAGCATACAGTCTTCCCGGGAGGTAAAAGTACATGTGAATGACATCAATTATTCAGGTATTCCTGTGGAGACTTGCACCACATGTCACAATAGGGGAAAACGTATTGGGGTAAGTTATCAGGGATTGATGGAGACTGAGTATCAGGCAAGCTTTGATAAGGAGGGAAAGGGACAGCCTAAATTACATACGAAACGTTATTTACATTTGACGGAAGATATTCATTATTCTAAAGGGATGTTATGTCAGGATTGTCATACTTCTAATGATATGCATGGAGATGGCTTCTTTAGGGGAGCTAATTTAGGGGCTGTAGAGATAGAGTGTCAAGATTGTCATGGGACAACAAGTAAGTACCCTTGGGAGTTACCATTGGGATATTCTGATGAATTTGCAACCTCTCCAAAAACAGGTAAGATGAGGGGAACTACGAAAACATTGGCTAGTTATCTGGAACAAGGGGCTATTCCATTTGATAAAGGTGATGGTTTTTTACTTTCTGCAAGAGGTAATCCTTTGACAAAAGCTGTGAAGAAAGGTAATAAAATTATCATGCATCTTTCTTCAGGGAAAGATATAGAACTTAAGCCCCTTAAGCTACTAAAAGAAAAAAACAAAATATCTAAAGAGGGATTAGTAGCAATGGATCAGATAGCTGCCCATACGGATAAACTTGAATGTTATACCTGTCATGCAACATGGGCACCACAATGTTATGGGTGTCATGTAAAAGTAGATTATTCTGATGGGAAACAAAATCCGGATTATTTAGCAGCATCTAAACAACTTGACATGCATGGGAGAACAGGGGAAGATACATTAAAAAACTTTTTAGTTGATGGACAAGTAACTGAGACACGTTCTTATCTTAGATGGGAAGACCCCGCACTCAGTCAAAATGGAGAAGGACGCATTTCTCCGACTATTCCAGGTTGTCAAGTAACACTAACAGTGATAGGCAAGGGAGGTAATACCTTGCTTCAAAATCATATATTTAAACTTCAAGGTGTTGAGAATAACGGTACTGTAAAGGTACCAAAAGATGGGCTAAATTCCATAGTGATGGCACCAGTACAGCCACATACCGTGAGTAAAAAGTCTCGTACTTGTGAAAGTTGTCATACAAGCTTAAAGGCACAAGGCATGGGTATTAACGGAGGTCAATATTTTTCTGATCAGACCAAGACGACTATTGTTGACCTTATGTCTGCAAATCAAAGGCTTTTAGTAAAACAGGTGGAGGAACAAATACCTGCCATTGCAAATTTAAATCATGACTATTCGGTCATGCTGGATAAAAATGGTACACAGGTACAAACAGTAGGAAATCATTGGAGGCTTTCTCAAGCACTGGATAATAAAACCCGTGCAAAGCTAGACAGATCAGGAGCATGTCTAAGTTGTCATAAAGAGATGCCAGATGAAGACTTGGCAGTATCACTTATGGTACATACAGCTAAGTTTTCGGGACTAAAAGTAGATAATGCAATGCACAACACTATTGTCAACAAAAGTATTGTGCTTTCTGCTTGGATACAGGTGTTGGGTGGGCTGTTAGGGATGCTAACGGTATATATTTATATGCGTTACAGAGCTAAAAAGAAAAAAAATTAAACATAAAAGTATAGTCTTAGAATGTACAAGAGAAGATTTGTTATAATCTTTAAAGTTATTTTATGATAGATGGAATAACAATATTTTTTATAAGAAGGAAGAAGAATGTTCAAGAAAATGATAGTGGGTCTGTTAGTGCTTGCAACAAGTACAGTATTTGGAATGAGCTTGTCACAGCTGAACTCTGCGAGTAAGAAAGAACTTATGGAGATTAATGGCATAGGTGAAGTGAAAGCAGATGCAATACTTAAAGAGAGAAGAAAAGGAAAGTTTAAATCTTTTGAAGACTTTCAACGTGTTGAAGGTATTGGGGAGCAAACAGCTGCAAACCTTAAAAATAATGTAAAATCAAGTGATGATGTTAAGAAAGTGAAGAAAAAAACGAAGAAAAAAACAGCCAAAACTAATGCTGCTAAAAAAACAAAATCTTCAAAACCAGTAACAAAGGAAAAAAAGAAACGTAAAATTAAAACTGCTGATGAGAAGAAAAAAGAGTTAAAGAAGAAGCCTAAAAAAACAAAGCAAAAGAAGACTAAAGAGAAAAAAACTCGCAAGAAAGAAGATAAAAAGACTAAGTCTAAAAACTAAAACTATACAGTATCGGTCGGGGATATTGTATCTCCGACATTCCCAAACTCCTCCTTAACCACATTTTAGTTACAATCACATAATTTATTTCAAGGTTAATCTATGTCAGTAGTAACACGTTTTGCACCCAGTCCTACAGGATATTTACATATTGGTGGGCTTCGAACAGCACTTTTTTCTTGGCTTACTGCCAAACACAATGATGGAACATTTCTTTTACGAATAGAAGATACAGATATGGCACGCAATTCAGAAGAGGCAAAAGATGCCATCTTAAAAGCTTTTGAGTGGGTTGGCATGGGATGTGATGGTGAAGTGATCTACCAGTCTAAACGTTTTAATGTATATAAAAAATATATAAATCAACTTCTTAAGGAAGGTAAAGCCTATAAGTGCTATATGTCAAAGGAGGAACTGGCGGCTCTTCGTGAGGAACAGATGGCCAATAAAGAACGCACACGTTATGATGGACGTTACCGTAACTTCATAGGTGTACCGCCAGAAGGGGTAGACCCAGTAATACGTATAAAAGCACCACAAGAAGGAACTATATCTTTTGTAGATGGGGTTAAAGGTGAGATGAATATCGCAGCTACCGAGGTAGATGACTTTGTGATTGCCCGTGCAGATGGAACACCTACTTATAATTTTGTTGTCGCCATAGATGATGCACTTATGGGATGCACCGAAGTGATACGTGGAGATGACCACCTTTACAATACACCTAAACAAATAGTTGTTTATAATGCATTAGGACTAAAACAGCCAAACTTTTACCATGTAGCAATGATAAACAATGAACAGGGAAAAAAACTCTCTAAGCGAGATGGTGCGACAGATGTCATGGATTACAAAACGATGGGATATTTACCAGAGGCATTACTTAACTTTCTTGTACGTCTAGGGTGGAGTCATGGAGACCAAGAGATATTTAGCGTGGAAGAAATGATAGCACTTTTTGATCCCAATGACATCAACAAATCTGCGTCGAATTACAACTTAGACAAGTTACTATGGCTCAACGCTCACTACATCAAAGAAGCTTCAGATGAGAAACTCATAGGACTATTAAAAGACTTTGGTGTTGACCTAGAGGGGACTGAGAAAGCCTCTATGCTTTTAAATGCCACAAAAGAGAGAGGTAAAACCCTTGTAGAACTTGCAGAACAAATCAAGCTCATTACCACTGCCCCTATAGAGTATGACCCTAAGTCAGCCAAAAAAGCTTTTAAAGGTGAGGCTAAAGAGATACTTTCTTCTTTTGCCGATATGCTAGCCCTAGCTCAGCCTACTACAAAAGAAGCATTTCATTCGGTAATGGAAAAAATAGTAGAAGAAAAAGAGATAGGCTTTGGAAAAATAGGTATGCCTTTGCGTGTTAGTCTTATGGGAAGCATGACAGGTTCTGGTCTTGATGAAATTATGGCTATTTTGGGTGTGAATGAGACGATTAAGCGGATTGATAAAGCGATAGCCAACATGTAGGGTGCAATGCATTGCACCCTACATGGATAAAAACTTTTTTAATCCTCTCTTGCTTTTCCAATCCATTTCATAATGAATATGCCCCAAGTACCACGTAAGTTGCTTAGGTGTGATGCCTCGTTTTTTTGCTTCACGTTTTAAAATATATTGGGGTATTTCCGTCTTTGTATTTGCAAAGGACTTAGCTATCTTTCTAACACTTTGCCCATGTTTGTTATAGCAAAGTCTAGCAAAGACAAAAGGTAACCCTGTCTTCTCAAACCATGCTTCTGCTAAGTCTAAACCTTCTCCCCCATCAAGGTAGTGCTTGAGTGCAGCGTCACCTATGAGTACTTGACCTTGTAGGTTTAGTACTTTGGCTAATTGGTTAGAAGTAGCAGATGCAGGGTCTGTTTGGTTCTCTCCTTCAAGTAGCAATACAGAATAGACCTTTTTATGTGCAATGATACCAAGGTTGGTACAGTGACATTGACGTGATGCAACAGATGAAATAAATGCGGCATGAATGGCTTTTCGTTTTAATGCTTTATTAATAGTACTAGGAACAGCACGTTTGTAGTTAAAACTCATCTTAGTTGCGTTGTGTATCAGGTGACGTTTTAAGAAAACTTGAAAGGGCAATAGGTTAAGGTATGATATAGAACCAAATAACATGCAAACCTTTTTTTAAGCATGATTATACCAAACAAGATTTATAATCGCGTTAACAGGTTAGAGAGGAATTTCTCATGATAAAAGTAGAATTTTTAGGTCCTATTGATAAAATGCCTATAGAGATGGAAGCCAGTACTCTGGCAGATGTCTCTGCAAAGTTAAAAGAAGATAGTACTTTAATCCAATGGCTGGACAAGTGTGCCGTTGCACTCAATGATACAATGGTAAATGATTTAAACACGAGCTTAAAAGATGGAGACAGGGTGTCTATTTTGCCTCCTGTATGTGGTGGATAATCAGTGGAATTGTATGATGGCCCACTAGATATCAAAGAGATTTTTTGCAGGTGGTTAGATGAAGAAGCCCATTCAAACTATGGTGCCTACATCCCTTTTGTTGGGACGATACGTGCTGAAGATGATATAGAGGCGTTGAGCTTTGACATTTATGAACCTGTGTTGAGAGAGTGGTTTGATACATGGCAAGAAAAAGCAAAGGCCTTAGGGGCATCTGTAAAGATGGCTCACTCACAAGGAGATGTGCCTATACATACCTCTTCATATATCTCTGCTGTATTTTCTCCTAAGCGGAGAGTAGCACTAGAACTTATAGATGCATTTGTAGAGGACTTTAAAGCCAATGCCCCCATATGGAAATATGACGTAAAAAATGGTGAACGCATTTATGCAGCAGACAGAAGTACCCCTATGTATGGCTCGGGTTTACTTGCGTAAAGTGTGTGAAGCAATGCCACTGCATTTAATGAACCAATATAATATTATATTTATATCAAATACAGAGGTATGTTAGCAAACGTACCTTATAGTAATAAAGGAATTCCCCAATGCTTCATTTTGATGAATCAATAGAGATATTAAAGAATCTTGAAATAGAAAATTATAGAACAAAAGCACTTTACATAGTAGATGCTTTAGGGTATGTCTTAGCCGAAGATATCATCGCTGACCATAATTCACCAGAGTTACCTACATCAGCTATGGATGGATATGCCATTATCCATGAAGATATGACTTTAGGAAGATTGAGAGTAGACAGTATAAACCCTGCAGGTTCTTCCTTGAAGGCAGAAGTGATAGGAGGTACATGTATCAAGACCTTTACGGGTTCTTTGATGCCCAAAGGTGCAGATACATTGATACCGATAGAAAATGTAAAAGTAGATAACGATGAGATAGTTATCATGGAGGAAGTGCCTCAAGGGTTTTCTGTACGTGAAGTAGGTGAAAACTATGCTAAAGGGCAGTTGCTTATTGCGAAAGGTACAAAAATAGACTTTCCTCAGATAGGAGTGATGGCATCTTTAAATATTGCCAATGTTCTTGTATACGAGAAGCCAAGAGTAGCTATACTCTCTACAGGTTCAGAATTGCTCGAACTTGGGGAAGAACAAACCAACGATGCACAGATTCGTTCTTCAAATAATTATATCCTAGAAGCAATTGTTAAAAAATATGATGGCATACCGTTGCAACATGGCTGTATCAAAGATGATAAAGAAACGATTGCTAAAGAAATCGCTGTAGCTTTAGAACAGTCTGATATTGTGGTAACAACAGGGGGTGTGAGTGTGGGTGATTTTGATTTTGTTAAAGATGTCATCTATGCACTTGATTGTCAGGTACTTTTTAAAGGAGTACGTGTGAAGCCAGGTCAACACATTATGGTAGCACGTAAAGATGATAAATTCATCATAGGTTTACCAGGCTTTGCCTACTCTTCTACAGTGACAGCATTACTTTATCTCGTGCCGTTAATAGAGAAGCTACAGCAGGGGAAATCTAGTTTACATATAGTGAAGGCAAAACTAAAAGAGTCTTTTGTAAAGCGTGCTAAAAAAGCTGAATTTACCGCCTGTAATGTATCCCTTTTACATGGAGAGTATTATGTTGACTTTAAAGATAAAAAAGTCGGATCTTCTGCCATACTTACCAATATGCTAGGCGATGTAGGCTTGCTAGTCACCACAGAAGAAGATACTTCTAAAGTAACGGGTGATGAGGTAAATGTACTGCTTTTTGGATAATTGATTAAAGTGCGAGGATTGATTCTCTCGCTCGTAAAAACATAGCAAATTCCGCAGCTGTTTTACAACCCATTTTTATCGCGTAGCTTAATAATTCTTTATTTTCTGAATATACCATTTTTTATCCTTTAGGTTTAAATATGTCAAATTGTATTTAATTTATGAATATATTTCTAAAAATATGTCAAATTGTCATACTTTTAAGAAAAAATACTATATACTTACCTATCTATATGTTAAACATGACTAGAGTGAAGTACTCTATGTCACATTAAAAAAAGGAGCAAGAATGTTAGTATTAAGTGAAGTAATCGACAAATTAAAAGATATTATTTCCGAAAGTAGAGTAGGTAAAAAAGTATTTGATAAAGATGTGGCAGATGCGCTGAATATCCCTCAGGCAACTTTCGCAACAATGAAAAAACGAAATTCTATTCCCTATGAAGAGATATTGGAGTTTTGTGCAATAAAGAAAATATCGGCAAATTGGCTTTTCTTTGACCAAGCAGTTGATATGCTTAAAGCTGAGACAGAAAAGTTTTTTCAAGTGCATTATTTTGCTGATATTAGAGCATCTGCGGGAGGGGGAGCAGAAGTGTTTGATGAAAATTATGAGATGATTAGTGTAGATGAGAAAATTATGTATAACATGGTGGGCATGGGTAATACAGAACTTGAAGCTATTCATGTTGATGGTGAGTCTATGGAGCCAACGCTTCAAGATGGAAGTATTGTCTTTGTAGATAGAACACAAACAGATATCAATAAAAATGGTATTTTTATCGCTTCAACCACTGGGGGACTTTTTATTAAACGTATTCAAAGACGACCAGATGGTATGATAGACCTTATTTCGGATAATAGTATGTACCCACCTCAGGCAGTTGCCGCAGATGAAGTGACGATTGTGGGGAAAGTGGTAGGAAACATTGAGTCTCTTTAGGTTGTATACTTTACACATCTGACAGGTTTGGGACGTATAGACATACGTCCCAAACCAATAGTTTATCTACAGCACTATACAGAATACCAATTGTATTTCAATTTTTTCTTCTTTATTTATTGTCGGCTACTTTATGATATAGTGAGTTATTATACATTAAAGAGTAACTATGCAGCATATAGTATTATTGATATTTATACTTCATTTTTTAGAAGCAGAGCAGCCGTACACCAATGCATTGATAAAAGAAAATTCTCCTTATCTTCAGCAGCATGCCAACAATCCTGTATATTGGTATCCTTGGGGGAAAGAGGCATTGAATAAAGCAAAAAAAGAAAACAAACTTATATTTCTCTCTATTGGGTACAGTACCTGTCACTGGTGTCATGTCATGGAAGAAGAGAGTTTTACAGATGAAGAAATAGCAAAACTACTTAATAATGATTTTGTCTCTATCAAAGTGGATAGAGAAGAATATCCACAGATCGATAAGCAATATCAAACACTTTATATGTCGGTACATGAAGAAAGAGGTGGATGGCCTTTGTCTGTGTTTATGTCTCCAGATAAAGAAGTTTTTTTTATAGGTACTTATATTCCAAAAGAAGAAGGGTATGGATCAAAGGGATTATTGCATCTATTGTCTTCTTTTGTTTCTATACAAAAGCAAAATAGGTTATTTGCTAGGATGATTAATAAACATAAAAAAGCGGTACGAGCAACAACACTCAAAGTGAGACCACATACTAAAATAATGCAGCGAGTAGTAAAAGAGATAGAAAATCAATTTGATAAAGAGCATGGGGGATTTGCGAAACGTCCTAAATTCCCAGAAGCATCTAAGCTGGAACTTTTGCTGGATATATTTAAATTAAATGGTAATAAAAAAGCATTTGAAATGGCAGAGTTTACACTGAAAAAGATGGCAGAAGGTGGTATTTATGACCAAATAGGAGGAGGTTTTTTTAGATATACCACAGACGAGGCATGGCAGATACCTCATTTTGAAAAAATGCTTTATACAAATGCTGAACTTATCTCTGTGTATGTGAAGACCTATGAGATGACAGAAGACAAACTCTATAGAAAAGTTGTAGATGAGACCATCGCACAAATGGAGAGAAACTATATGCAAGAGGGTGTCTACCTTTCTGCAAGTGATGCAGACTCTGATGGAGAAGAGGGAGGGTATTTTATCTACGAATAT
>DQVJ01000258.1 GCA_015661795.1 Sulfurovum sp. | reverse complement strand
TTTTGATTTTTCTTCAAGTTCAGACTTAACAGTTTGGATGTTTTGGGATGTTTGTACACTATAAATCATAGGGAGTCCTTTTTTTGGTATATTCTAACATAAAATTATACAGTTCAAGTGACAATAAATTGTCCCATCATACCAGCGTCTTCATGCTCTAAAAAATGACAATGGTACATATAAGGTACAGTATTGTCTGCATAATCTATCATTGTTAGCATTTCCCAGATTTAGATTTATTATGTGCAGCACCACATTTTGACATTTTTGTTTTTGACTGTTCTGATTTTTGAATCTTTTTTGATTTTTTATTCATCACTTTTTGCTCTGTTTTACTTAGAGAGGTTTTTGTTTTTTCCATGGTAGTATTTTCTGTATCCGCATAAGAGTAGATAGCACTTACTCCTAATACCAAGATACTTGACAGTAATAATTTTTGCATGTTGTTTCCTTTTGTATTGTTATTTGTATTAGGAGAATATATTTCAGCGTAAAAGTGTGTAGATAATGTGTATAGAATATGCACGTTACATACACATATAAGCTGTAATCTAATGTTTGCTTTTATACATAAAAGGAGGAGAATTAATTATGAAAAAGCTACTCATAGGTACTACTGTAAGTATAGTAGTGTCATCAACACTATATGCTGCATCATCTCAAAATGCAGATATCGCACAGTTACAAGAAGATGTCAAAACACTGAAACTTGCCAATCAAAAAATGGAACGTGAGAGTGATGCAAATGCTATGTCCGGATTTCAGTTAGCCGGGTATTCTTCATTTGATTATGCGAATGAAGAAAATGGAGATGGGTCATTTTCTGGAGTGAGATTTGCTCCCATTTTTCACTATCAATATGGAAACAGATTTCAATTTGAAGGAGAATTAGATATTACTATCAACAATGAGGGTGAAACAGACATAGAATTGGAATATGCTGCAGGAACCTATTTTGTCAATGATTATTTAGGTGTACAAATAGGTAAATTTTTATCACCCATAGGACAATTTGTACAAAACCTACATCCTTCATGGATCAATAAACTTCCAAGTACACCAGTAGGTTTTGGACATGATGGTGCAGCTCCTACGTCTAATGTGGGGATTGCACTGCGTGGAGGATTACCAAAAATGGCTAATATGCGTAGTAATTATGTAGTATTTGTATCCAATGCACCTACTTTTGGTGTGGCAGCAGATGGTGATGTTGTCATAGGGGCTGAGGCTAAAACAGCTTCTGTAGATGGTGCTAAAATGTGGGGTGCTAGGTATGCGCTCAACCCAATAGGTAATATGGAGATAGGTATTTCTGCAGCGACAGGAGATATATCTGAAGAATTGTTATCCGGAGATGAAATCTTACGAGATTATGATGTTTTAGGTGCTGATTTTGTATATCATTTTAATGCTATCAGTTTAAGAGGGGAATATATTCAACAAAAGGTTGGAGAAAATACCCTAAGTACGTTAGAAGGCGGCACATGGAAAGCATGGTATACACAAGCTTCGTATCAGTTTAGTTCTATTAATTTAGAACCAGTAATCAGATATAGTGATTATCATAATCCTGAAACAAACAGAAATCAATGGGCATTTGGTCTTAATTATCTTTTTGCCAATAACATCATTGCAAAAATTGCATATGAGATTAATACGGATGAAGATGATACTGCAATAGGTTCTCGGGCTAATAATAATCGTTTCCTTGCACAATTTGCATTTGGTTTTTAGGAGGTTACAAATGAAAAATATAGTAAAAACAATAATCATAGGACTAGGTGTATTTATCAGTATCAATACAGAGATGATGGCTACAGAGATAGAAAAAGCAGATACAGTTAATGGAGCACAAGTATGGGCTGACACGTGTATGCGTTGTCATAATATGAGACAGCCTTCCGATTTAAGCAGCAGAGCATGGTCATTTTCAATGAATCATATGCGTGTACGTGCAGGGCTTACAGGCAAAGAAACACGAGATATACTTGCTTTTATCTTATCTTCCAAAACAGAAAGTGATAGAGACTAATCTCTTTCTTCAGTGTGCACATATAATGCACACTTAGTGACTATCATATGCCTATATCAATTTGATAAAGGAGCTATGATGAGTACCAAAGTCAAAGATATCGTATGTGGTATGGATATTTCAGTTGATAGTAATTTTTTTACAGAATATAAGCATGAAACCTACCATTTTTGTTCGCAGAGTTGTCAAGATAAGTTTGAACTCAGTCCCCAGAGTTATATAACGGTCGAACAAGAGCCTCAGACGGCGAAAGATGTTGTATGTGGTATGGATGTGCATACAGATAGTGCTTTTCATACGCAACATACACATAAAGATTACTATTTTTGTTCTGTAGAGTGTCAAAACAAATTTAATAACAGTCCAGAAACATATATACAGTTAGATGATGCAAACTGTAGTGCATGTACACCACTTCAATATACTGAAATACCTCCAGTAGGAAGTAAAAAAGAGCTAGATAAAGATGCACTCTACACTTGTCCTATGCACCCAGAAGTACAGCAAAAAGGTCCTGGGTCTTGTCCTAAGTGTGGTATGGCTTTGGAACCTATGGTAGCACAAGTAGGAGAAGAAGACACTTCAGAATTAGAGGACATGAAGCGTCGTTTTAAAGTGAGTGCTGTTTTGGCTTTTCCTGTATTTGTTGTTGCTATGGTAGCAGACTTGATACCTTCATTTTTACCTGCATGGTTCAGTATGTCAGCAGTACAATGGTTTATGTTCGCTTTGGCTACTCCTGTGGTACTTTGGGGTGGTTGGCCATTTTTTGTGCGGGGATATAACTCAGTAAAAACATGGAATCTCAATATGTTTACGCTTATTGCACTTGGTGTGGGCGCAGCATATATTTATAGTTTGGCAGCCTTGTTTATGCCACATATTTTCCCACCTAAAATGCAGGTTGAGGGTGGGTTGGTACATGTATACTTTGAAGCAGCAGCAGTGATTGTGGCATTGGTACTTTTAGGACAGGTACTGGAACTTCGTGCCCGTTCCCAGACCAATACAGCTATACAGATGCTCTTGGGACTTGCGCCAAACACTGCTCGTATTGTAAGAGAAGATGGTAGCGAAGAAGACATTTCCTTAGAAGATGTGCAAGTAGGTGATACACTACGTATACGCCCTGGAGATAAGATACCAGTAGATGGTATAGTTGTTGAGGGAGAGAGTAATATCGATGAGTCGATGGTCACGGGTGAACCTATAGCCATCGCTAAAAAAGAGGGTGACACGGTTATAGGGGCTACTGTTAATGCTACGGGTTCATTGCTCATCAAAGCTCAAAAAGTAGGGGCAGATACTCTATTGTCTCAAATCGTTGATATGGTAGCCAAAGCCCAACGTACACGTGCACCTATACAAAAATTAGCAGATGTGGTTGCGGGGTATTTTGTTCCAGTGGTTGTAGTGATTGCTATCATATCATTTATTGTGTGGTATAACTGGGGACCAGAACCTAGGTTAGCTTACGCAGTTGTGAGTGCGGTGGCAGTGCTTATTATCGCCTGTCCATGTGCACTGGGCTTGGCAACACCCGTTTCAATTATGGTTGGAACAGGTAAAGGGGCTTCTATGGGAGTACTCATTAAAAATGCTGAGTCTTTAGAGGTACTCGAAAAAGTAGATACTTTGGTAGTAGACAAAACGGGGACACTTACAGAGGGGAAACCTAAACTTGTGACGATTGAACCTGAAGAAGGAATAGATGAGAATCTCTTCTTAAAATCAGTAGCTTCTCTTGAACAGTCCAGTGAACATCCTCTAGCTGAAGCCATTGTAGAAGGGGCTAAAGAGAAAGGGCTAAGTCTTAGTAAAACTGAGGATTTTAACTCAGTGACAGGGCAAGGTGTTACCGGGGTGGTAGATGGTATAAAAGTGGCTATTGGAAATACAAAACTGTTAGAAGGATTAGGTATTGACGTAGGTGACCTACCTGGTAAATCTGAAGCCTATAGAAAAGAAGGACAAACGGTGATGCTTATAGCTTTAGATGATAAAGCTGCAGGACTTATAGGAGTCATGGATCCTATTAAAGAAAGTACACCAAGTGCGATAGAACAACTTCATGCCCAAGGTATCAAAGTGGTGATGCTCACAGGAGACAACCGCATAACAGCCCAAGCAGTGGCATCAAAGCTCAATATAGACAGAGTAGAAGCTGAAGTCTCTCCAGAAGAAAAATCTAAGATAGTTACAGTTTTACAAAATGAAGGTAAGGTAGTGGCTATGGCAGGAGATGGGGTGAATGATGCACCAGCCCTAGCAAAAGCCCATGTGGGTATTGCTATGGGGACAGGAACAGACGTTGCGATGGAGAGTGCGGGTGTGACCTTGGTAAAAGGTGACTTGACTGGTATAGTACGATCTATCAAGTTAAGTAAAAGTACGATGTCAAACATTCGTCAGAATCTCTTCTTCGCCTTTATATATAATACATTAGGTGTACCTGTAGCTGCTGGAGTACTATACCCATTCTTTGGGATACTCCTTTCGCCAGTGATTGCTGCTGCTGCGATGAGTTTCTCTTCGGTTTCCGTCATAGCCAATTCGTTGAGGTTACGTAATTTAGAGTTATAATAAGATATTTTGATGTGCATGTTATTTTAGCATGCACTTTATCTACACATAAAAAACCTATGATACTATAATACTTAATCAAATAGGAATTTATGAATGAAAATACTACTCATGGAAGATGACCCCGTACTAGGTGATATCGTCTCTACTTATCTTGCAGAATATTATGAAGTCTCTCATGTCTTTGACTCCAAAGAAGCACAGTCGTGTATAGATGAAAACAAGTTTGATTTATTCATTTTTGATATCAATGTACCTGGGAAATCTGGTATAGAACTTCTTGAAGAGTTACGTTCTTTTAATGATACGACACCTGCTATCATTGTGACAGCTTATGGAGATACAAAACATCTTAAAGCAAGTTTTGATGCAGGAGCACATGACTATATACGTAAACCTTTCGAATTAGAAGAGTTGAAGCTTCGTATAGAAAAGAGCAGGGTTCTTTTTCATATAGAACAGGATGCTCCCGTTAAGATAGAAGAGACGGTCATCTATTATCCACGTAAAAATACTGTAAACAATGGTGTAAAAGAGGTAGGTTTACGTCCTAAAGAAGCAAAGATACTTGAGTATTTCATCGCCCATCCAAAAAGGCTCATAAGTCAGGAAGAACTGGTACAGAATATTTGGGAGTTTGATACACTGCCTAGCGATGCTACTGTACGTTCATATATTCGTAAACTTCGTGAAGTGATAGGCAGTAAGAAGATTGTTACCCAAAGAGGTTTGGGATACAGGTATGAATGAACTAGAGAAAAAATCTTTTTTTGTTAATATAACGTCTGTTGAGCAAAGCTCTACATACTACTTCAGCAGTAGGCTCATGCGACTTGTCGCATTGAAAAAAGGATTGTTTTTATGAATGAACTAGAGAAAAAATCTTTTTATTCCTTTTTGGGGCTCTATATCTTTTCTTCTTTTTTATTTTTGTTACTTGTTGGCTATTGGTATTATACCGCTCAAAAAAATGCACTTGAGAATGAAATGTACTATAAATTACAACATATTTCAGATGTGAAATCAGGAGATATTATTATGGCGCATATGAGTAATACAAAACTTAAAAAGAGAAGCGTACCTAAAGATATTTCATTGGTACTGATTGATATAGATGGAAAGGTAAGAGAAGGTAAACTTTATACAAATACTATACCTAATCAAGCAGGGTACTTTTCAGAAAATGGCTATGATGTATTTGTCTCTGATGCACCTAGAGCACACCTAAATATAAAGTATGTAGTGGCACAGTCAGATACGTTAAGCAGGGCATTAAAGGAATTACGTCAAACAGTTCTAAGGGTGATGGTTATTATCGCTATTATTTTGTTTATGATAGCATGGGCACTTTCAAAAATTTTTATGAAACCACTACGTCAAAAAGTAGAGCAGATTGAACGTTTTATCAACGATGTAACACATGAGTTAAATACTCCAATAACATCACTTTCTATGGCTACTGAACAGGCACTTAAGCAAGGTAAATATACGCAAAAAACCTTGAAAAATATTTCTATCAGTACCAAACAACTTTATGATATTTATAGCTCTCTAACCTATTTGAACTTTTCAAATACGAATGAAGAAGCTGAAGTGATTGATGTTGCAAAAGTATTACAAAAAAGTATTGTTTATTATGAACCATTATGTGAAAGTAAACGTTTGAAAGTTGAGGTAAATTTAGAGTCTTATATATTTGGAATACCAGAAACACAGTTAAAACTTCTTTTTGGAAACCTCATAGGTAATGCTATTAAATACTCTCCAGCAAATACTACCTTGAGAATAGAGCTAAAGGAAGGTATTTTTACGATACAAGATGAAGGTATTGGGATAGAAGAGGATAAACAAAAAGAGATTTTTGAAAAGTTTAAAAGAGGTACAGAATATTCTGGAGGCTTTGGTGTAGGCTTGAATATAGTCAAAAGTATATGTGACAACTATGATATAAAAGTTACATTAAAATCTGTTCCTGATAAAGGAACAATGTTTATGCTTTATTTTAAATAGAGCATATTTAAAATAATGGTAACATTATGCTAACAAAAGTATTTTAGAATGCCTAAATGATAAGGAGTAAATAATGCAGAGTAAAACTATCGTTATTGTATTTATTTTCTTGATACTTTTAGGCAATGCTGTATATGCAGAAACAAAAATACAGAATCAAGATACGATAAAATCACTCATTAACAAAGTAAAAGCATCCCCAGCTTCAAAAAGAAGGGTTTTAATGAATGAACTTAAAGTAAGATTACGTACTATGCATAAAGAGACGAGAAAACAAGTAATGTTAGAACTTCGTCATTCTTTTAATAGAGACAA
>DQVJ01000156.1 GCA_015661795.1 Sulfurovum sp. | reverse complement strand
GTTGCCCACTCCGGATACTGTTTTTTGAACCATAAAAGTGAAATAACGTCACCAATTCCTTTACCAGTACTTGGTGTTGCTACTGAAGAGATAGGGAAACCTGCGTATGTACACTCTTCTCCTCTATCATCCGAAATAGTACAGATAAACTCTTTAGATCTTCTAACTTTAGGAATAATATTAATCTCAGGCTCAGGTATTGGATCAAGATTGAGACTTGTAAAGACTTTTTTTATCATTGCTGGCAGTTCATTAAATGAAGTAGGTACATGTATACCTGCTTCTTTCATAGCGTTATTTTTATACGCTGCTGTTTCAGACTCAGCATTTGCTGAGGCACCTGCATGACCAAATTGCACACCTGCATCATAATATTTAGCAATTGTACCAATACACCATGCAATAATTGGTTTAGTGATAGTGCCATTTTTAACTGCTTCAATTACTTTATACTCTTCTGTACCACCAACTTCACCAAGTAATATCATATATTTTACATCTGGATTTTTTTCCATTCTAAGAAGATTGTCGATAAATACGGAACCAACAAATCTGTCTCCACCGATAGCTACACCTTCAGCAATGCCATCTGCATTGATAGAAATAATATTAGAAAGTTCGTTAAAAAGTCCACCTGAACGTGTTACAAGTCCACAAGAACCCGCTCTGTGTAGTTTAGAATTAATAATATTAGAGATAGTACCACCAATGTTAGCAACCTTAAATGCACCTGGAGTAATCGCACCAACAGTCGCAGGCCCAATAATAGTTACACCATGTTCTCTTGCTGTTTGATTCATACCACGCGCTAATCTTTCAGGAATACCTTCAGCTGTAATCATCATAGATGAGAAACCACCTACTTCAAGTGCCTCCATTGTGACATCATATGCAGATCTAAATGAGGCAAAGTTTAAAAGTACATCTGCTTGAGGCTGAGCGGCTTTTGCATCTGCTGTACACTTAAAAAGTGGAATCATCACTTCATCAGCTCCAAAAAAGAACTTTTCAAATTTGTTATTTGAAGTAGGTGCTACAATCGCAGCTACTGATGGTGTGTCTCTTTTAATCGTATAATCATAGTCCAACATTCTTTGTATAGCTGTTTTATTGTTATTCCAAAAAATTGCTTGTGTGTCTTTAGTATATAATCTTTCCATATCTTCTCCCTACGCTTCTAATGCCATACGTACAATATCTGTTACGTGTGTTTCTGGCCCATATACTTCGATGTAAAGACCCATTCTGTCAGCTGCTTCTTTAATATCTTTAAGACCTTTTTCATAATTTGGTCCACCACGTCTTACATAAATTTTGACATCTACTGCTTTGAGCTTATCTTGGTAGTTTTCAAAGGCTTGAATAATACCTGTAAATGTTTTTGCAACATCTGTAAAGTTTGCAATTGCACCACCAATAATAAGTACTTTACCTCTACCACTTGGATCAGGTTCTCTTGTCATAAGATCAAAAAGTGTTTCAGCATAAAACTTGGTTTCACCCGTTGTTGGGCCACCAGAGTATTCTCCATAGTTTGCAAGATCTTCAATACCTGCCATATCCGCAATAGTATCAGCATATACAACTGAAGCACCACCACCAGCAACCATTGTCCAGATTCTAGCTTCTGGCTTAAGTAAGGTAAGTTTAAGTGAGGCACCTGTTTTAGCATCTGCTTCTTCAACTGCTAATACTTCTGGAGATTTCTCTTCCATACCAAATGAAGTTGGATATTCAACATCACCCCATTCGTTAACCATCATAAATCCAGCAGTATCATCAAGCTTTGCTACCATATCAAGAAGCTCAACTTTTTTACCTTGAAGTACAAACGGGTTAATTTCTAAATATGCAAAGTTTAATTCGCGGTATGCTTTGAAAAACCCAATAGCAAATTCTGCATACGCTTCTTTATCTTTGTCTGCAACATCAGAAGGTATATTTGCTCTAATTTTAGAGGCTATTTGATCTTCTGTATCCGTGATAGCAAAAGCAACTTCTGTTACCTTCTCATCCCAACCTTCTTCAACCTCCATTCCACCTTCTGCAGACATATACAACATATCATCATCACCAACACATGTGGCAGAGATATAATACTCTTCTTCCTGTGTATGAGGCATGAATGGTTCAACTAAAAAATGTGTTAAATAATCAACTGATGGCTCTCCTGTTGGAGTATCACCGTCAAATGAAAAATAAACTTCTTGTTTCTCTCCACCTTTTTCATCAATCCAACTTGCCGCTTTTTCTAAAGTTACATCACCAGGTTTTTGATCTTTAAAAAGTACCAATCCATTTTTACCTCTTTTACCAAAAAGCATATCTGGTTTTGCTACCAATGTTTTTTCATTTAACCATTTATGTGTTTTTGCTGCTTCTTTAAGTTCTGATCCGTTTTGTACCAGTACTGTTTCATATGAATAAGTAAAATCTGGGAAGTACTTATCCCAATGTTTTGCTAGAATTGACTTTGCGTCATACTCTCTAATCGCCTTTTGAGCCATTGAGTTCTCCTTTAGTTTAGTTCCCACAAGTCTAACATGAAGTAGATTCAACTTTATGTTTAGAGATTTCAAAGCGTTCCTATAAAATTATTATGTGTATTTTAGAAACAACTTTATGGCTATTCTGGACAGGGAAGAATGTTATAGTATCTTAATTGAAAGCGTTCTCTACCATGTGCTCCATCATAACATTCAATACCTTCTGATTTTAGTTCTTTGGCTAAATTATAAGGTTTGTAAATTCTATTTGCAAAATGTTGTGAAGGGTCAACGAATAGGTAAAATAATGCTTTATGAAATATGATAAGAGAAACACTTAAGCCCAATGATATCATCACAATATAAAACCCTTGTTTATATCGTTTTTGAAATTCTGGTAAACGAACTCTCACACTATTATTTAAAGTATTTAACATAAGTACAACTGAAATCATAACATAAGGTGCAAAATCAGTAATGCTAACACGCTGTCTCAATGAAAGCAGTAACGAAAATACTAAGGCGGTAAAGGAAATATACCAAAGTAATGTTTTCTTTTCACGTAAGAGTATACGATACATGGCATAAAAAAAATATAAAAATAGTAAAGGAGAAAACACTGTTGCATACAAGCCAAATATCTCTATAAAATGTCCTGAAGGTCTTCCCCCAATTTCAATACCCTTTGCTAGATAGATAAATGCCAATAAAAATGCCGATGAGCCTATCGCTAGTTTTTTATCTTTATTTACTATTGCATACAGTAATAGTGCCACAAAAAAAATAATTGATGCTTCATGGATGAAAAAAAGTATTAACATCAAAAAAGGTAAAAACGCGTAATAACCTTTTTCATAAAGTAATACAAAGAGTAAAATAACACAAAGTACAATAATAGATATATTTGCCAAAGTAATAGCTGTAAGGATGCCTGGTAAAATCATAAAAATCATTGTTGCCAAATAAGCATCTTCAATACGAGGGAAGTATGTCCTACTCAATTTATAAAACAAAGCTATAGATAAAAAACCAAAACCAATAAAGAAAATTCGTAGCCCTAGAAAACCTTCTATAAAAGTACTACCCCAATGCATCAGTGTTGACACAAGGTCTGAAGATGTATAAAACATATGCGCTTCATGTGGACTTATAGGTGTTGTCATACTTAAATAAAAAACTGCAATAGTATATAAAAATGCTACAGCAAAAAAGTATTGTTTTTTCATAGTCTCACTAGAGCTTTAAAAAGTTAGCTAACATTTCATGTCCATACTCAGACATAATAGATTCAGGATGAAACTGTACGCCATAAATAGGTTTATCTTTAATCTGTAAAGACATGATTTCATCATCATCTTTACTATGGGATGTAGCAATAATACACGTGGGAAGTGTCTCTTTTTTAACCGTAAGTGAATGATAACGTGTTGCCCTAAACTCTTCTGGTAATCCCTTAAATATAGGAGTTTCACAGTCCACCTCAACCTGAGAAGTCTTACCATGCATCATATTTTTAGCTCTCACAACATCAGCACCAAAAGCCTGTGCAATACTCTGATGCCCAAGACAGATACCAAAGATTGGTGTTATATTTGCAAATTCTTTTATGACACTTAATGTAACCCCTGCATCGTCAGGAGTGGAAGGGCCAGGTGAGAGTATGATTTTTTCAGGATTCAATGCTTTGATCTCATCAATACTAAGTTCATCATTTCTAATGACTTTTAAATCAGCACCCAATTCTCTACAATATTGCACTACGTTATAAGTAAAACTGTCATAATTGTCTATCATTAATACCATATTGTTTAATTCCTTAAATCTACTGACCAAAAAAAATCTATCCAGCCCTTAGGTTCTTTAACATACCATGTTGGCGTTATTCTAGCAGTTTTTTTATAAAAAAGTGAGGCGGTATAGAAAGTAGTCTTGGAATACCTACTATTTAAAATCGCTAAAACTTTTACTAACGTATCTCCCGAATCGACTATATCATCAACAATTAATACAGATTCAACTGATTCTAAATCAGGGATATTAAAAACTTCAACAGTTGCTTTCTTTTGTGTATCATTATATCCTATAGTATTAATAGCATATACTTCACGTACATCATAAAACTCGCCCAACATTTGAGCCATACTCAGCCCACCTCTTGCTATACCTAGTATAGCATCAAAAGGTTGGTCTATTTTTTGTATGAGAGTTTGAAGGTCGTCTTTAAATTCTTCGTAAGGGTAATATATTTTTTGCATAACCATAGTCTTAAAGGTGTGTTGGCAAACGCACTCTAAGTGTACACTTTTAGTTCATTATAAAGGCTATCACGTTCCACTGGTATAAACCCTGCATTTTTGATCAGTGATACAAAGTCGTCTAGGTTCATACCATGAGCACCTTCTGATCCAGCAGCTGACTGTATAGACTCTTTTTCTATGGTGCCATCCATGTCATCACAACCGAACTCCTGGGCTATGAGGGCCAAATTTATGGAAGCTGTTACCCAGTAAGACTTGATGTGTGGAATATTGTCTAATATAATACGACTTATGGCATAGGTCTTGAGTATCTCTTGTCCAGAGGGGTAGTTACAGTTTTTCATGTAGTTGTTTTCTCTTTGGTAGACAAGAGGAATGAAAGCATTAAAACCACCTGTTCGATCTTGTACATCACGTAGACGTATCATATGATCTATACGGTGTGCCCGCGTTTCAACATGCCCAAAAAGCATAGTGGCATTTGACTGCTTACCTTTGTTGTGCCATTTTTCATGGATCTCTAACCATTGTGCAGAAGTAACCTTCCCTTTACAAAGATACTCTCGTACTTTTTCATCAAATATCTCTGCCCCACCACCAGGCATAGAATCTACGCCATTGTCTATCATCATGTCTAGCACTTCATCGTAACTATGTCCATATTCACGTGTAATGAAGTCTATCTCTGCTGCTGTCATTGCTTTCACATGAAGATCTGGATATTTGTCTTTGATTTTTCTGAAAGCTCCCATGTACCACTCTACACCATCATTAGGGTTATGTGCTGAGACCAGATGCATCTCTTTAGCACCATTTTTAACTGAGTTGTCTACAATATCTAAAATTTGTTCATGGCTCATAGTGTACTGATTTGGGTTTTTTCTCGTAGCTGAATAGGCACAGAATTTACAGACATCTGCACAAACATTCGTAGGGTTAATATGGCGGTTGATGTTAAAATAAGATTTGTTACCATACTTTTCTCTACGGATGTTGTCTGCAAGTTCTCCTAGAGTATAAAGGTCTAAGTGATAAAGTGCTTCACCATCTTCTTGTGTTAAACGCTCTTTGTTACGTACTTTCTCTACTAAATCCATATTGTCATTTGCCCTTAGCTATTTTGGGTATTATAACACTAATAGTTAAGGAGTTACTAAGTGAATCAAATTAAAGCACAAATAGAAGAACTTCTGCATGAAAATGGATCAGATTTTGAGATAGCTAAAGTTTTAAAAGAAGATATCAAACTTTACTTTGACACACTTGAAAGTACTTTTGCAACCTCTGGGGGGAAAGACTTCCTTGTCAAACATACGAGAAAAATAGATACTATTTTAAAGATGATTTTCAAAGTAGCGCTTAGGTCTATGTTTGGTGACTATGTACCCATGAAAAATTCAATACCTTTGTCATTGGTTGCACTAGGCTCTTACGGTCGGGAACAACTTTGTGTACATTCAGACATTGATTTAATGATTGTATATAAAGATATTCCTGGATACAACATTAAATCAATGATAGAAAAAATACTTTATATTCTTTGGGATACTGGACTTAAGCTTGGACATCGTGTACATACTGTTGAAGAACTCCATACTATTTCTAAAACTGATATCACCATTAAAACAGCTATTTTGGAATCGCGTTTCATTGAAGGCTCACATTTCATATGGATAGATACTCAAAATGCTATCACACAGATACGACACGATAATCCTCAAGAATTTATTCGACTCAAGCTTGAGGAACAAGATCTAAAACATCAAAAATATCCTATCACAATGGAACCAAATCTCAAGGATGGTTCTGGTGGTTTTCGTGATGCAAACCTAGTCTACTGGATAGGTAAACTGCTTTATAATGTAGACAATATTAAAAATATTCCTCTACATGTCATTGATGAAAAAGAATATAAAACATTCCGTATTGCTTTAGAGTTTTTATTCCGTGTACGCTCTGCTCTACACCTCGTTTCAAAAAAGAAAGAAGATAAATTACGGCTTGATCTTATACCTGAGATTGCTACATTTCTAGGATATGAAACAAGTAAGAAAGCTCATATGCAATTTGCAGCGAAAGTGACAGATAGTTTGAAAATTATTAGACTTTATAGTATGATTTGGATTGATACACTAATACGTGACTATGAAAAAAATGATTCTGGAAAACGATATATCTATCCTAGCAATAAAGTAACAACTTTTAATGAGACATTGGTACAACTGAAAGAATATGCACAAAAACCTTTTTATGCACATCCAACTTTTTTACAAAAACTCATACATATCGAAAAACCACAAAGACTTGATGACTCCCTTTATGCAACAGTTAAAACACTATTTTACATGCCTTATTGTTATTCTATTTTAACTACACTTTCTTATGCCAAACTCCTAAAGTATACGATTCCACCTATTCGAAAAGTTATCAATTTGCCTCAATTTGACGGATATCATCAATATGCAGTAGATATTCACTCATTACGTTGTATTTATCATGTCGAAAACATTCAAGATGATTTTATACAAATGCTATGGACTTCACTCAATGAAGATGAAAGAGCCATGTTGAAAATTGTTATTTTTTTACATGATGCAGGGAAAGGTCGTAAACGAAATCATCATTATGTTGGAGCATCACTTTTTAAAATTTTTGCAACCAAACTACACTTTGATGCATCTCTTATTGCACTTGGAGAAACACTTATTTTATATCATACACTCATGAGCGTTGTTGCACAGCGTGAAGATATTTATAATGAAACTGTCATTTTTTCTTTTGTCTCACATTTTAAAAGTAAAAAGCTTTTAGACTTAATCTATATATTAACCTATGCTGATATGAATGGTGTGGGTCAAGGTATCTATAATTCATTTAATGCAAAATTAATTAAGACACTTTATAAACATTCGGTTGAAGTCCTGGATAAAACAAGTCTGTTAGATGAAGCAGAAAAGCGTTTTAAAAAAATCCTAGCTCTCAAACGTACAAATGCTTTTATGTCACTCAGCAATACAAAACAGAAAAAAATTCTTACTATTCCTTCCAACCTACTATTCTTACGCTATTCTCCTCAGAGAATACTTGCCATCACAACAAAAGCATTTGCAACCAGCAACTATGAATTCTCAATCAGTAGTGAAAAACATTTAACTATAGAAATCATTAGAAGAGATCCTTTTCATCTTGGCTTTCTTTTGGGAAAACTCGTCAACCTTGATGTTGCCAATATGGATATATGTAAACTGTTTGATGATTTAAAATACTTTAAAATTGATTTTTCTCAAAAAGTAGATGAAGAAGAATTGGAAAGAATCAAGGAAATAATTCATGACTCTTTTCAACCTAAGCCAAATCATATATCTCGTGCTCCGAGCATCAGTAAAGATGAAATCGTCATAGATTGTGAACATTCTCGCACCTATGCTGTGATGCACATGCATACGAAAAACCAAAGAGGATTACTCGCATTTGTGATTGATATGTTTGATGAAATGAACATTGATATTGTTACAGCAAAAGTGCATACGCTTAAAAATCGTGCCAGAGATATGTTTCTCATCGAGAAGAATGGAAACTTTTGTCATAATACAGATAAAATTCTTGATAAATTGACAAAACAGGACAATTAAATTGACTTGTTTTGACTTTTATATAAGATAATGATGTTAAGAAAATTTATAAATGTAGGGACGTAATTATGTGTGGAATAGTTGGATATTTAGGCTTTAATGAAAAAAAAGAAATTCTCTTAGATGGATTACAAGAACTAGAATACCGAGGATACGACTCAGCGGGTATTGCCATTATTGAAGGGAATAAACTTAACAACTTTAAAGCCATAGGAAAATTAGAAAACTTACGAGAAAAAACAAAATCTTATTCCACTGAAGGTTTTGGTATATCTATCGGACATACCCGTTGGGCAACACATGGCAAACCAACAGAACTCAATGCCCACCCACATTTAGGTGACTACTCTTACGTTGTGCACAATGGTATTATTGAAAATTACCAAAATCTAAAAGTAGAACTCCAAAATGATGGTGTGACCTTTTTAAGTCAAACAGATACAGAAACCATAGTGCATCTTTTTGAAAAAAATCATAAAATAAACTCTGATGTTTTTTCTGCATTTGAACAAACGATTCAAAGACTTGAAGGTGCATACGCAACTCTACTTATTACCGAGTCTGATCCAGACACTATTTATTTTGCGAAAAATGGTTCTCCTATGCTGATAGGTTTTAATGGGGATGATGTATATTTTGCTTCATCAGATACACCTATTATCGGCAAAGCAACTGAGGTATATTACCTTGAAGATGGTGAATATGGCTATGCGAAACAGGGAATAGTGAAACTCTTCAACGCCAAAGGGGAAAAAAGCTTCACCAAACAAGTACTGACTGCTGACAAAATCTCGGCACAAAAAGATGGCTACCGTTTCTTTATGGAAAAAGAGATTTACGAACAAAGTACCGTCATGACAGATACGATGATGGGGCGTGTCTTAGATGACTCTATCAACTTTGAAGAACTCCCTAAAGATTTATTTGATGGCATATATGCTATTACTATTTGTGCTTGTGGTACATCATACAACTCTGCACTTGCTAGTTCTTACCTTTTTGAACGTATTGGTAAAATGCGTTGTGATGTTGAAATCGCTTCTGAATTTAGATACAAAGAACCTTTTTTAACTAAAAAAACGCTCTTTATCACCATCTCTCAAAGTGGAGAAACTGCAGATACCCTAGAAGCACTCAAAATGGCAAAGCGTGCAGGTATGAAAACGCTAAGTATTTGTAATGTAGACAACTCATCCATAGTCCGTGAAAGTGATGCAGCTATACTCACACGTGCAGGTATAGAAAAAGGGGTTGCCAGCACTAAAGCTTTTGCCACACAAAGTATGACACTTTGGATGTTAGCACTTTATGTAGGGCAGATAAGAGATACCATTTCACAAGAGATTATCAAAAGAGAAATAGATGCTATGATACATGCACCCAAAGCCGTACTGGTAGATGATAAACTTCATGAAAGAATACATAGACTTTCTAAACGTTATTTACATGGACATGGTTTCTTTTTTATCGGCAGAGATATCTTCTTCCCCCTTGCGCTTGAAGGTGCACTTAAACTCAAAGAAATCTCTTATATGCATGCAGAGGGGTACCCTGCAGGAGAAATGAAGCATGGGCCTATAGCCTTAGCAGACTCTGAACTCTTTACTATCGCACTTATGCCCAAGTCAATGCATTATGATAAAATCAAATCAAATGTAGAAGAACTAAGTGCAAGAGATGCTACGATATTAGCTATTTCCCCGGAGCCATTTGAACTCGCAGATGATTTCATACAAACACACTACGATTCACATCCTATGCTTGAGTATTTTGAGATGATGGTTGTCACTCAGTTACTTGCACTTGAAGTGTCAGTAAGACTTGGTAATGATGTAGATATGCCAAGAAATTTAGCTAAGTCAGTAACTGTAGAATAACATATAACTAAATATAATAATGCAAAGGTATTTATGAAACGTATATTATCTTACACAACAAGCGCAGGTATATTTTATATAGGAAAGTCGGATGACAATCTTTATCATCCAATATATAATGATAAAGATTTAGGTGGGTACAAGGATATGTGGGTTGCTATAAAAGACTTGGTACAGAATGATACTCAATCTGCTATACATCCAGAAACAGGTGCATTGCTTGACACTTCAACATTGGGGATTCCTGAAGATTACATAGAATGGAATAGAATCTAAACGGTATCTATTATCTTGTGTATATAGTGTCAGGAAGACTAGAAATACGTCTGGTTGAGTATTCTGAAACACTTTTTGAAGCCCAATGTGTTGGTTTTTTATGCAAATTTTTAATAGCTACCACCCAAATAGTCTCGTCTACTTTTTGGTATATAACAGCACAAGGAAAACCTTTTATCATACATCTAGATGTATGACTTGAGCTTTTTTCCCATACATCTGAATATGTTTTTATGAGATACAATGTATTTTGTACTTCTTTTACAAATGTAAAGCCCATATTTTTTTGTCTATACTCATAAGATTCAAAAAAATCATCTAACTCATCTTGTGCTACTTCTAAGAACTGTATATCTACCATCAACTAGCTCTTATACTTAGCAAATAACTCTTCTTCACCTACTACAGGAAGATGCCCTGCTTTAAATGCACTGATCCGTTCTTCTGCTTCTTCTTCCCAAACCATATCTACACCATGATTAACGGGATACAAGGATACTAATATTTTATCTGCTAGTCTTAACTTATCTTCAGTATTCAAGGCTAAAATATCTGAAAATATTTTTTCTATGTCTGACATTATAATCCTTAATAAAGATTTTTTATCATTTCAATTATTATAACATATTAGAATATTTTCACTCTTGACTTTCATCAATGCTAGATAGAAAAAATTTTAATTGGTGTAAAACCACTCCTCGCATATCACACTATAAATTACCTTATAGGCTTCCAACTTAGCTAATAAAACATCCTTCCCATGAAAATAAGCATCTATAAATATATTTTGCATTACATCATTTAATTGAAATTCAACGCAGACAGACGCTAAGTCAAAATACTTATCATTGATGCCTGCATATTCAAAATCAATAAGTTTGATGTTCTTAGTAAACAATATATTTTGAGGGTTCAAATCATTATGACAAAGGACATACTCTTTAGGATATTTTTCTATCATTTCAAAAGATTTCAATACTTTATCGGTTCTATTGTTGATATGTAGTTCTATAGGTTTTGCATCTATCTTTATATGATGTAATTTTTCTAATGACCCTGCCAACATCTTTAACACATGATTATCAAGTATATTTTTATGTACACCATCTATAAATTCAAAAATCATAAATCTATTCACTTCATCAAATACTAGAGGTTTTGCTGTTATGCCAGACATGTAAGCCATATTTTGTACTTCCCATTCAAATGCTCTGTTTATATCTTCTCGTAATAACTTCCGAACAATATATTTCATCCCATCAGCCACAAGTAAATAGTTCTCATTACAATATCCTTGATGTTCTAAACGCATACATGACTGTATCTTTTTAGTGCTAAAAAAAGGATGCTTTTTGAGTGTATCTATCATTATTGTACAAGTGTATGATTTTGCATTTTATAGACATAATTGGCTATACGTTCACAGTCATCTAAATCATGGGTGATCAAAATGGTATGAAGTTTGTAGTCATGAGTGATTTTTTGTACCAGTTCTAGCATTTCTATACGTGTGGCATCATCTAGTCCCGAGAAAGGTTCATCTAGTAAAAGTATAGGTTCTCTTCTCATAAGTACACGGGCTAAAGCTACACGCTGTTGCTGTCCTCCTGAGAGTTGTGAAGCTAGTTTATATTCATGCTCTTTTAGCCCTACAACTTTAAGTATATTTTTTACTTTTTCTAGATCTTCACTACTATTGTTCAAGGTTTTATTGATACCTAAAAGAATATTCTTTTGTACGCTTAGATGTTCAAACAAATTATGGTTTTGGAAAAGTATAGTAATGGGACGTTTTTCTATAGGCTTTCCTATGAGTTCCTCACCATCGAGTACAACTGAACCAGAACAGGGCTCGATAAAACCTGCAATGATGTCCAGTAATGTTGATTTCCCAGAACCACTTTGTCCTACTATTCCTGCTATTTCTCCTAAAGATAGCTGTAGATTATACGTATATATATCGCTTGCATCTTTGTACTTATATTGGAGATTTTGAATCTTAAGCAAATTTGCTCCTAAATAATCGTGGTATAGTGATAAATACTGTAAGTACCATCAGCAGAAGTACCAAAGCTACACCTGCTGCATCTATTGTACGATATGAACCCATAAGCTGATACAAGTACCAAGGTAAAGTACTAAACTCATCAGACCCAAAGAGTGCTATAATACCTAAATCTCCTAGAGAAAAACAAAAAGCCAGAGCAAAGACATACGCCAGTGACGACTTGATGTATGGATACTCTACATATGCCCATCTTTGCAGACCAGTAAGTCCTAGTGAAAAAGCAAGTTTATCATAACGTTCGGCTGTTTTTTGCATAGCAGGGGTTAACACAGAGAGAGCAAAAGGTAGGGACATTAATACATTTGCAGTAAGCACTGCTACAGTTGACCAAATAAACTGTGACCCATCATACTTTTGGTACATCAGAAAAAATCCTAACCCCATCACCAAAGAAGGTATAGCAAGATAAAGATTACCAGAAAATGCGATAATGGCATCGAGAGGTTTAGAAAAAAATGTAGCACTTAAACGTGTATTGAGCGTAAAATTTCTTCTTGCATTACTTAGAAACAAGGCAATAAACACCGTCAAAAAACTAGAAGCCAGTGCCAAAGATAGTGATATTATAAACGATTTGACAAACAATGGATCTACCAAAATACGAGAAAAGTCTGCTCCTACCCCATCCATAAAGATGACCACCAAAGGTAAAATAAAAAAGAGTGTAAAAAGTGTGATAATACTCCATTGCGCTATTTGCAATGCATAAGTCTCTCTCCATGGTATAAGTGTATGGCTTGTCTTTAAATTACCAAGTCCTGTTCTAAAGCCTGAAGAGAGTACCACCAATATTGCAGAGATACTTAACTGTACAAGTGCAAGTTTCAATGCAAGTCCTATGTCAAAGTCAAGCTTCACCGCTTCATAAATAGCAACTTCTAAGGTGTTATAACTTGGATTTCCACCAAGCAAAAGCACCACTGCAAAAGAAGTAAAACAGAGTAAAAATATAGTAGATCCTATACTCAATAACGTAGACTTGATAGCAGGATACTCCACATATAAAAACCGTTCAAACACAGAAAAATTCAAAGACTTTGCCAGTTTATACTTCTCTTTTGGTATAGACTCGAAACTATGTAGTAAGGCGCGTGATGCAAAAGAAGCATTAAGATACACATGGGCTAAGAGTATGCCCCCTAACCCGTAGAGGTAAGAACCAAAAGAGTGGTCAAAAAGAAAAAGACTCACCTGGTTCAAGTAACCATTACGTCCAAAGATACCTATGAGTCCAAAAACTACGATAAGTGAGGGTAATACAAGGGATGAAGAAAACAATGCTACTAACAGTCCCCTACCCTTAAACTGAGACTGATGTGCCAATGCCCATGCTAGTAATACACCCACAATTAAAGAAAGTATAGTGGATAAAAACGCTTGGTATAGGGTAAATTTCAGTAGTTCGATTATTCGTTGGTCCAGTTCAACAAGAAGGTTACTATCTTGTGCGACATACAATGTCATAAAAAGTAAAAAAGCAAATGAAAGTAATGAGAAAGATATCAAAACCCCAGGAAACACTGCACCTTTAAATCGAAGTAAACTTTGTAACATTTCTATTTCTGTATGGCTCTTAGCCACTCATTAATAATAGCTTTTCTCTGAGCTTCCACAGCTTTACCATCCATCAAAAGCATTTTGGGTTTATGTAGTGTGTCAAATGCTTGGGGTAAAGGTTTTGAGCCTTTGACAACTGAATATGACCAATTACTAGTAGGGATGATATCTGCAAAAGTTTTTGTATGCATAAAGGCTAAAAACTTTTTGGCTAAGTCTTTTTGTTTTGAACTCTCTAAAATACCTGCTACTTCTATCTGCCCGTAGTGTCCTTCTTTAAAGGGTGCTGCTTTAATGTCAGTTCTGTTTTCATCTATGATGTGATACGCAGGTGATGTAGTGTAGCTTAGTACCATATCTGCCTCACCTTTTAAAAACAGCCCATAGGCTTCTGACCAACCTTTGGTGATAGTGAGTATATGAGGAGCCAAACGCTTCCAATACTCATACGTTTTATCACCATACACTGACTTCACCCACAGGAGCAATGCCAACCCTGCAGTAGAAGAACGGGGGTCTTGGATGACTATCTTAAATTCTTTGGGCATGGAGGCTAACTCTTCAAAAGAGTGTGGAGGGATTTTGACTCTCTTTTCGCTATACACAAAAGCTACATACGAATAATCAAATGCTGCGAAAATATCATCTTTATAAGGGAATGGTAGTTCTAATTTAGAAGTGTTTAACCCATGTGGTAGAAATAAGCCTGTTTTTTTTGCTACTTCTGCGATATTTGTATCTATCCCCATAAGGATGTCTGCTTTACTCTTTTTCCCCTCTAGTTGTATCTTACGTAACGCTACGATTGAAGAAGAGAGTCCTATAAATTTAACTGTGACATCATACTTTTTGTCAAAAACTTCCTTTATCTTAGGCCCTGCCCCCCATGAAGTGCCAAAAGCGTCATAGGTATAGATGGTAAGTATGGGTTTATCCTTAGCAAAGAGTACTAAAGAGATAAAGAAGAATAGTGTAAAAAATTTTAACATAAGAGATTATACCTTAATGTAGGGTTCATTTAGTAACACATAAATTAATAGATGCCTCTTCTGTTATTACCAACAAATTTGAGAACAAATATAGAATCTGGAATCTCTGTAAACACAGAGAACATCTCTTTTTCAAGCAGTGCCATAATGACTTTATAGTCACCATATATTTGGGTGCTAAGTTCATTACGCACTACCTCAACATGTTCTTCTTTCTCAAGAAGATTTATAAAAACTGAGATAGGTTCTTCAAAATCCTTTTGAAGCGGATACATGCTGATATCTACAGAAATTTCCATTTTCTTCTTCCTAGAAATCGTAAGAGAGTGTTACACCTACTGTTCTTGGTGTTCCTAGTTGTGTATAGAGTTCTGTTGCATATCCATTTCCAGGATTGTTACCAAAAGTTCCAAATCCACGTGTTTGATACTCTGTATCAGCAAGGTTTCTTACCCATGCAACTACACTCCAACTTCCATTTGTATACTCTAAACTAGAATTCACCAATGTATAAGCATCAGCTTTTTCATTGTGTCTGTTAGAAAAATAGTAAGATCCTTTTCCTTCAATATTTGTTTTAAATATCCAACCCTCTGCAAATATATAATCAAAACCAACATTATATTGATACGCAGGTGATTGTGCTGGAGTTCTACCATTTACATCTATTGCTGTTGGATTAGGGTCAATATATTCATCAAATGTTGCACGTAATAAACCAAGACTTGTAAAAATATGTAAATCTTGATTAGGATACCAATCAAGCTGTGACTCTAAACCATAATACGTACCTTCCGCAGCATTGGCTAGATAATCTACAAAACTTGTACTACCATCTTGTCGTGGTGTTACTACAGAACTTTTAACCTGTTGATCTTTTCTTTTCCCATAAAAAATATTGAAACGACTTTTTAATTGATTGTTAAAATGACTGGAATTTATTCCTGCTTCTAAGTTCCATAAATTTTCTGTTTTGTATGTCTTCGCAGCAGGGCTTAGTGTATTATCTGCATTCACCCCTCCTGGTTTATACCCTTTGGATAGATATCCATAATACAGATAATTTGGTGATGCTTGATAATTTAACCCTATTTTACCACCAAGTAATACTTCATCAGTATTGATAGCTACAGCTTCTGAATCTCTATACTCCAAATCCCATGCTTCAATCCTTAACCCTGTTATTAAAGTCAATTTATCATTGATTGCACTGTCTAGTTGACCGTAGACTGCTTTTGTTATTGTTTTATAGTCACTAGTAAAAGGGTTAGCAAGATATGTATAGTTTCGAGTAAGATCTTCTTGGTAATCTTCATAATAAGCCCCTATGGTCCAATCAGTAGAACCATTAAAAATACGTCCATCCATATCTGAAATAAGCCTTACATCAATATCAGTTTGTGTTCTGTCTCTAAGATACTGATCAAAAGAGCTATAAGGGAATAATGAGGGATCAAACTGATTAACATTTGACCAATCTTCATCATACGAGTATTCTAGATCTGATTGACTATGACTAAGAGAAGAGACTAAGTGCATCCCTGGATTGACTTGGTATGTTGATTTAAGTGCAAAAGCATTTGTTTTTTGTGCATCCGTTCCTGGTTCATCAGCTTGTGAGTTTCTTGAATTGTCAAAAGTAAATGCATCATAACCATTGTCTACATTGACATGTACAAAATTAAAGTCTACCGTATGATTATCTGCGGCATACCAACGAAGTGCAAATTTTGCAGTCAGTTCATCAATATTTTGTGTATCTTTACGGTTTAAATAACTGTTTTTCATGTAACCGTCAGAACTATTTTTATATATAGACATCCTACCTTCAAGCGTGTCTTCTATGAGTGAACCTCCTACAGCCAAACCAAAAGCTTTTGTATTATAATTACCCACTGTCGCTTCAACATGACCTTCTAACTCTTTTGTAGGTGCATTACTTTCAATATTGATCACACCAGCAAGACCATTATTTCCAAATGTAGTACCTTGTGGTCCTTTAAGTACTTCTATTTGCTTTACATCAAACATAGTGACCCCTAAAGCACTCTGAGAAAAGTCTATACCATCAATGATGATCCCTACTGAAGGGTTAATTGGTGTAGAAAACTGACTTCTCTCCCCGATACCACGGATTTGAATGTAATGTGCTCGAGATGCACCAGATGTAAAATTCACATTTGGTACTCGTCCTATAACTTCTTCAAATGCTTGTGATGATTTATCATACAATATCTCTTCACCTATAACTGCAACACTGTTTGTAGTTTCTGAAAGTTTCTTTTCTCTAAAATCCGCGCCTACAACGATAGGATCAAGTGTTACCTCATCAGCAAATGTAGCTGTACTCAATAATGCATATGAAGCAATAAGTGACAATGTTAAATATTTTGATTTCATATTATTCCCTTAAATAATGTTTAGATAAAGGAAAGAAGTGTATAAGATAAATGTTATACAATCCTCTTCCCTACGCTGGTATTATCCAGTTCAAGTTCAACGGGTTTTCTCAGCTAAAAAGCACCCCGAGAGATTGATAAATACTTATACTTGAAAGTAGATTGTATTATGCTTAATCAGGTTTAAATTTATTGTTGCGTCACCATGTCATGTTACAATGCATGTTTTTCAAATACTTCCATTAATGCAAGGGTTTTTTCTTTAGAGATTTCACCATTTTCCAAAACATCTGAAATCATTGCTATCCCAGATGCGGCTTTTGTCTGAGCTACATTTTGAATATTTTTAATAGTTATCCCCCCTATAGCTACAATGGGGTAGTCTACCTTTTGAGCCCAAGACTTTAAATCTTCAATTCCTACGGTATTATAGACAAGCTTTTTAGATATAGGCTCATAGATAGGACCTATAGCCAAATAAGACGGCTCAAATGCTAAAGCAATGTCTATCTCATTTGGAGTATGTGAGCTAATACCCAGTCTTATACCAGCATCAAGGATAGCTTGTACATCTGCTTCCTGGATGTCTTCTTGTCCTAAATGTATGCCATACGTTTTGTGTTTAATACCTAATTCCCAAAAATCATTAAGAAAAAAACGTGCGTTATATTCTTTTGATATGTTAATAGCTTCTATCACTTCATCTTCCAGCTCTTGTCCTGAAAACTTGTCTTTTGTACGCAG
>DQVJ01000232.1 GCA_015661795.1 Sulfurovum sp. | reverse complement strand
TTTTATAGAAATGGTATAAAATTTTTGTGTAGTTGTATGTACTCAGTGCAGTTTATCTATACGAGTTTCTCAACCTCTATAAGTTTTGCCTCATCAGCACGTAAAGCGATGAGAGTAGAACCTACTTCTATTTCGATGGTTTGTTTACCTAATGAACAGCCTTTGACTGTAAGTTCTTCTCCACGCATGACACCAAAAGAGGTTAGTCGGTCTCTTAGTGCTTTTTCTGCGTGTATCTTTGAGATGCTGGCACGGTTACCTTTTTCTAAGTCTATTAAGTGCATTTAAAATCCTAGTATTAATGTAAATCTGTAAGCGATGAAGCTTAGTAGCCATGCAGTCGCAGTGGTAGAAAAGAAGAGGTAAACTAGATACTTCCATCCTCCTGCTTCTTTAGCAAAGACCATGGAGGCTGCTAGACAAGGTAAGTATATCATAACAAAGACGATGAAGGCTATGGCAGATGCAAAAGGGATGTTTGCTTTTATCTGTGCGATGAGTCCTTCACTGTTTTCATCTTCTTCATCTCCTAGAGCATACAAGACACCAAGTGTAGAAACCACTACTTCTTTGGCTGCTAGCCCTGTCTCAAGGGCAACTGCCATACGCCAGTCCATACCAAGTGGTGCAAAGAATGGCTCAGAGGCATGTCCTATCTGACCTAGGTAAGAGTGCTCAAGCTCATAGAGTTTGACTTGGTTAGCTTCTATGTTAGCAGGAGCATCTACTTTAGGATAGTTAGATGCAAACCAGATGAGTATGGATGCGGCCAAGATGTAAGTACCTGCTTTTTTTAGGTAGCTTTTTGCTTGTCCATACACCGTGTGCCAGATGAGTTTTAGTGAAGGCATACGGTACTTTGGCATCTCCATTACAAATGGTTCATCTTCACCTTTAAAGACAAATACTTTGAGAACCTTAGCCGATAAAAGTCCTAACATGGCTCCAGAGATGTAGATGATGAACAAGATGTTTCCTGCTTGTGACTCCGCGAAAAATGCTCCTGCAAAGAGTACATAGATGGGGAGTCTCGCACCACAAGACATAAAGCCTATGATGAACAGTGTGATGAGTCTGTCTTTTTCATTTTTAAGTGTACGTGCTGCCATGTATGCAGGTACAGAACAGCCAAAACCTGTGACTAAAGGGATGAAGCTTTTGCCATGAAGTCCAAATTTATGAAAGAAACCATCAAGTAAAAATGCCACACGGTTCATGTATCCTGTCGTTTCAAGTAGGGCTATGCCTAAAAATAAAATGATGATATTTGGCAAGAACATGACCACTGCTCCAACTCCGGCGATAATACCATCTGCTACGAGTGAGCCTAGCTCTCCTTCTCCCAGTATTGCTTTAGCTTGGTCTCCAAGCCATGAAAAAGTAGCATCTATGTAGTCCATAGGGATGCTTCCTAGCTCAAAAGTAAGCTGAAAAAGTCCCCACATAAAAAAGAGAAAAAGAGGGATACCTAAAAACTTGTTGATGAGTAGATTGTCTATCTTTTGTGTTAAACTTTTTGCTTTCATACCTTTGATGCCCATGACTTCCATCTTAGCACCTTTTGCAAAAGCAAAGTGTTCATCGGCAAATATCTCGTCTAGGTCTTTGGTATTGGTATGTAAGTAGATATGTCTGAGTCCATCTCTAACAATGGGAAGGAGTTCTATCCAGATGGGTTCATCGTGCATTTTTTTATAAATATCTTCATCTTCTTGTAGAAGTTTTACTGCCAAATGACGGTAGGAAAGAGTAGATTTATAGTTTTTCTCTTGCATAAAAGAGACGATGTGTTCTATTTCTTCTTCTATGCTGTCTGAGTAGACAACTTTTGATGAGGTAAGCTTTTTCTCATAGACTGAAATGATAGCAGACTTAAGTGCTTCTATACCTTCTTTGCTGGTAGCAGAAGTTTTGATACATGGTACACCCAAGATACGTGAAAGTTGTTTTTCATCTATGCTTATGCCTTCTTTTATGGCTTCATCATGCATGTTTAGAGCAACGACTACTTTTTTACCAGTTTCGAGGAGTTGCGTGGTAAAAAGTAGGTTTCTTTGGAGGTTTGTAGCATCTACAACATTGACTATGACATCATACTCATCAGACTGCAAAAAGCTTTTGGTTACTTTTTCTTCTATGGTGTATTCCGTGAGTGAGTATGCCCCTGGTAAATCGATGATGTGTGCTTGGTACTCTTTACATGTCACATCATCACAGATACTAAACTCTACTTCTGTTTTGTCTACAGTTACCCCTGAGAAGTTTCCTACTTTGAGTTTGGAGTTTGAAATGGCATTAATGAGAGAAGATTTCCCTACATTAGGCTGACCAGCTAAGGCTATAACTATCTTTTCCAATGTCGTTCCTTACAATATAGATTACATTAATGATAATTGTTATCAGTAAATATATAAGAGAAGTATAGTCAAATTTTTCTTAACTTGACTTAAACCTGTTGTGAAAATATGATGAAATGAACCTTTACCTCTTCTCCAAAACCTCAATCACCCCAGCGAAATCTTTCTCATGTCCAAAACAAGAGTTTGAGTTACATATCATGTATCCATCGTTGCTATCATTTTTAAGCAGTGAAAAAGGATGTGCTAAAGTATCTACATCTTTTATGTGACCTTTTAGCTTGTTTTCTACAGCTTTGATGATAACATCGTCTTTTAGGAAACGTATGACCATTTTAGACATCTTTGGTGTAGAGATGGGCTGACGCATGACATCATAGGAGTAAACCTCTAAAGTCTTA
>DQVJ01000143.1 GCA_015661795.1 Sulfurovum sp. | reverse complement strand
TAGGTGTACCTGAAGTGCCTGAAGTGTAGACAATAGTTGCTAGGTCACTAGGATCTATACATCCCAAAAGTTCATCAAAAAGTGCAGGATTGGCTTTGTCTATCTCTGCACCTTGTCTAAGCAAATCATCTAAACATCTGTAACCACTCACTTCGTCGATATAGATAACCTCTATGCTCTTGTCTACTTGGTGTATGAGGTTTTTTTGTGTTTCATTTTCTATAAATGCAGTATGAATGTTCGCATCTAAAAACTCAAAGAGCAAGTTTTTAGACGATATGTTCGTAAACAATGAAACAGACACAGCCCCACAAAGCATTAAAGCATAATCCAGCATAATCCAGTGTGCTGAAGGAGCAATAGCAATGGCCACTTGTTGGTCTCGCCAATTGTTTTCATAAAAAGCTAAAGTGAGATAACGTATATCTCGCAAAAAGTCTGTTTTAGAAAAACTCTGCCATGCACCCTCTTTTTTATGATGCAAAAAGTCTGCTTTAGGTGCAGTACTTTCAAGATGTCGGTACAGTTCTCCAAAATGTGTAAATTTGTCATACATAGTGTCTCCTTTAAAGAAACAAACTATGCCAAGTATAAATCACATGTGTGTATTGGGTGTGTAAAGTATTTTAAGCCTTTAATTTTTGTAACTGCTTTTCACCATACCACCATAAAAACAGTGCTGAGGAAAATATAATCATATCCAAGCCTATCCAAAGAGAGAGTATGCCTAATCCTAACCATGCCAACACAGAAAACACAAGCACAGGAGCAAGCACTTGTCTATAGATACTTACAGGCATAATGACATTAGGTTTAGCAATACCCTGGAGCATCGCAATGTAGATAAATATCACCACAAACCCATAAGATGCCACACCACTCACACGCAAATACAATGCTGCTTGTTCTATGACCATCACATCCGAACTAAGCAAACCTGCAAAAAACTCTGCAAACAGTAAAAATGCACTCACGCCTATAGTACTCAATACCCATCCATAACGAAGAGCCAGGTGTACAGTAGGTGCCACACGTTCATACGCTTTTGCACCATTGTTTTGTGAGACTATGGCTAGTGCTGCAATATTTAGCCCGATGACAGGCATAAGAAATATCTGCTCTATACGCATCCCTATGCCAAAAGCTGCCACAGCTTCTTTACCAAAAGGTGCTACAAAGTAGGTGATAATGTACATACCAAATGCCATCATAAACATGTTGACGCTAGGTGGTAAACCTTGTTTTAAAATGTCTACTAACACTACACTGTCATGACGATACTCAGTAAATCCACACCATAGTTTTGTCTGTTTGAGTTTATAAAGCAAATAAGCCATAGTAATAAACTCAGATATTACCGTAGCCATTGCGATACCCTCTACTCCCATAGAAAAATACTCTATAAACACATAATCAAGCCCGATGTTTAAAAATGCAGTGACTATCAGTATATTTCTAAATGACTTGGTATCTCCTACAGCATTAAGCATAGCATTAAAAAAGAACGCACCCATAAAAAACACTGATGCATACAGTATGAAGTTGATGTAATCCAAAGTTTCTTGCACATACGAAGGGTCACCCAAAACTTCTACTAAATATGGTACGGACAAAACACCACCAACAGAAAGAAACACTGACAAAAACACAGCAAATACTATAGCATTGAGTGCAATATACTGTGCTTTTTGCACATTTTTTTCGCCCAAAGCATTGCCCACCAAAGAAGTCACTGCTTCTGACATACCTATACCGATAGCAAGTATCATAAAAAATATGGATGCAGACAAGGAGAGTGCAGCCAGTGCTTGTGTAGAGATAAGCCCTGCAAAAAAGGTATCAGTGATATTAAACATCGTATGAAAAAAGTAGCCTGTAACTGCAGGAACAGAGAGTGTTACAATATGCTGTTTAATATTTCCTTGGGTAAGGTCTAAGTGCATGGTCTATCTTTATAATAAAAGTGAACCATACTACTTAAGGGAGGCTTTACCTTGGCTAAAAACCTCTTCTTGTTTCTTTTTTAGCAGTAATCTAGCAACATACCATCTTTGACTGCTTGCATAGACTCTTTTCCTACAAGATGCTCAACAATAGCAAGACCAAAGCATACAGCAGTTCCTGGTCCTTGTGAAGTGATAACATTGCCGTCTGTCACCACCTTAACATCATCCCTGTACCCAGGATGGTCTATCTCTTCTTTGGCTCCAGGGTAGCAGGTATAATCATTGCCCAGTACCCCTGCTTTTTTGAGTACAAAAGGGGCTGCACACATAGCCCCTATGATTTTTTTGGCTTTAAACTCTTGCACGAGTTCTATGACACGTCTGTTTTCAGCCAATGCATAGGTACCATCCCATCCACCAGGAAGTACCATCATATCAAAGTCTTCAGAAATGACATTCTTAAGCGCAGTATCTGCCTTAACACCTATACCGTTTGCTCCTGTAACAACCTTGCCATGGTCAAGTCTGTCATCTATGTACGCTATACGTACTTCTATACCTCCACGACGCATCACATCTATGAGTCCTACTGCTTCTACTTCTTCAAATCCTTCTGCCAAAGGTAACAATACCGCTGCCATAATTTCTCCTTTAGTATAATTAAAGTTTTATGGGTCTGTATGTGGTTGAGTCAACCTCTTTGAAACCCATTTCTTTGAAAATCTCTACTATCTCTTTATCTAGTTTTTGATTATATTCTATACGAGCTTTATCTTTTATGTCAAACATACTTAACCAGTTTTGAAGTCTAGGCATTCCGACTACTAACTTGTTAGTACCTTTTTGTATGTACATATACATCGTACATGGTGCAAAGACTGCTGCATCTGGTCTCGCCCCTGCATTGTCAAAAAATGCGTAAGAGTATTTAAAATGGCAGAGAGAAAACGTCCAAAATTCATCCATCTGTGGTAATAAATTTGAACCATCAAACGTCTCTTTAAAATTAAAAAAACCTGCCATAATGTACCCTTTAGCCTCAAATGTCTCTTCGACTTTTTCCTGAATCTCATCTACAAAATCCATTAACTTTTCAGGTCTCTTAAACTCAAGCTCAAAATGCATCATGGTATCTTCTGCAGTAGTATCATATGTTTCATATGTAACTTTTGCATGAGGAAAATTTGAGACAATCAAGGCATCAAGTTTAGCCATACTTTTCCTATACCCATCCATGACTTCTTTGTCTCCTGTACCAAGCATATCAAATATCGCTTCTGTGGTTAAGTGTGAAATAATCGTTTCATTCTTGTCTTTATGCTTATACATAAGTAAGTTAAAAGGGTTAAACCCCGCAAGTGTAGGATCAATGTTCAATAAAGGTTTGACTGATTTTTTATCTACAATGGTCATAAAAGAAAGTAAGTCCAATGTTGTAGAACCATACATTTTTTGATACACTTTATGTACATTTTTTCGTGGATCAGGAGAGAGGAAGCCAAGAGTTTTTAATTGTTCATCCATCATGTTATTATATATTTTTTCAGCGTTTCCTGGTATGGTATACACTATAATAGATTTTTTACTTGTGTTTTGTATAGCATCTGCTATTGTCTTTTCAACAGAATAAAGTCCCGTAAGAACTCCCATGACCAAAAGCATCATACCAAATGTTTTTTTCATACTATTTACCTTTCTATTTATTATATAAAGTGTAACATTTATTTTTAATAAATTAGCTCTTAAATAGTTATTTTGACATACATCCCTGGGAAAATATTTTTCTTACC
>DQVJ01000105.1 GCA_015661795.1 Sulfurovum sp. | reverse complement strand
ATTTTTAGATCATCTAATAATAATTCTGAAGTATTACTAAAAAATCTACATCTTTATACAATCTCCATAAATAAAAACTAAACTATCATTATCATAAGTCAAAGGATGAGAAATGAAAAATTTAAGTAAATTAATTTTAGGTATCGCATGTTGTAGTTCACTGTTGCTAAGTGCAGAAGTTTATATAGGGGATACTACAAAAGTACCAGATTTAGATATGAAAAACACTAAGCTTTCTTTTAAGGAAATTCAAGGGTATCAAAACTATAAAATAGTCGCATCACATTTTAGAAAAGACAAAAATGAGATACGATATATTTTAGCAAATCCAGTTGCGTATAATGCCCTAAAAGAGAACAAAGTCATTATGCCTAATGGTAGTAAGATTGTAAAAATTGGTTGGAGTGTCAATGATATGGCTACATTTCCCTCAGCTCTTGAAGCAAATAAAATTCAAAGAGTTGAATATATGATAAAAGATTCAAAAAAGCATAAAGAGAGTGATGGGTGGGGATACGCTAGGTTTATTAAAAAAGATTCTCAATATAAAGCTTGGACTGGTGATATTCAAAGTTGTGTAAGTTGTCATGCTATTGTCAAATCAAATGATGCCTTGTTTACAAAATTTCAAAGAATGTTTTAGTTAAAATATTTTAATGAAAAAAAATATCTTAATAGTGGAAGATGAAGAGTCTATTGTAAATTTCATAAAAAATCGTCTAAATAATAGTATTTATAATGTTGATACTGCTTTAGACGGTAAAGAAGCCTTAGCCAAAATAATCTCTAACACTTATGATTTAATCACTTTAGATATTATGCTTCCATATATAGATGGATTTGAACTGTGTCAAAAAATCAGACAAAAGTCTAAACAGACCTTGGTTATTATAGTAAGTGCTTTAGATACAATTGAGTTTAAAGAAAAAGCCTATATTATGGGGATTGATGATTATATTGCTAAACCTTTTTCAGCAAAAGAGTTAGCAATAAAAATCCAATCACAACTCAAAAGAAGAGAAGAGATAAGTTTCTTATCTAAAGAGATAGTCTCAAATATAATACTTAATGAAGAGGCTAAGAGTATAACCATTAATGGTTATACAATAGAATTTACACCCAGTGAATACTTGATTTTATCAACTTTAATATTAAATAAAAATAGAGTTTACTCAAGGGCTGAATTAGCACAGATTATATATGATAATTATTTTGGTGGAATTGATGAACAAGGTATAAATAGTCATGTGCATCATATTAGAGAAAAAGTAAGACCATTCTATGATAAAGATATAATTAAAACAGTACGAGGTATGGGATATAAAATATATGAAAATTAAATCATTTATAATTATAATATATACATTAGCTGGTCTTTTAATATCTGTATCTACCGCTTTTATGACTTTTATAATTATTGGAGAACCTATTGGCACTAAGATGTTCTTACAAATTGTATTTTCTATTATTTTAGTCTTGCCTATTATTGGTTTGATTAGTTACTATCTTGGTAAATATTTATCTAAAAAATTTAGTTTTATTCAGGATAGACTAGAAAGTATAAAAAGAGAAGATTTTTCACAAGATGAGAGTGTAAATATAATATATGAAATTAATGAGATAAATCAAAATATAAATTTCTTATCTCATCAACTAAATAACCTCATAAGTAATTTAAAAGAAAAAAATCAAAACTTATCAAACTTACTCATTTCTATGGCTCATGACATCAAAACACCTATCACTATTTTAAATGGTTATGTAGAAGAGATACAAGATGATATGATAAGCAAAGAAGAGCTTCCTATGACTCTCTCACATATGAAAAATGAAATAATTTTTTTAGATGAACTTACTGTTGATATGCTTGAGTTTATCACTTCAATGCAAAATCATAAAAGCAAAGAAAACATAAATCTTCGATTGTTTATTGAAAAAGAGATATTTACAATACTTCCAAAGAATCGAAATATAAAGTATATCAATGATGTGAATGATAGCTATTTTATAGATTTCAACACTACCGATTTAAAAAAAGTTTGCTTAAACATACTTACAAATGCGTTAAAACATACTAATAGTGGGCATATAAAAATTGATATACAAGAGAATAATATACTATTTGAAAACACTGGGCAAGAGATAAAAAGTGAATATAGCAAAGAAATATTTAAACCTTTTTTTACAGTCGATAAGAGTAAAAATAGAAAAAAAAGTGGTTTTGGCTTAGGACTTTCTATCGTTGAAAATTTAGCTAAAAATAATTCATATAGTTGCTATTTAAAACTTAGCAATGAGAATAAAACAATATTTTGTTTACAAAAAGAAAGTCTTAAGTAGTTGACTTAGATAAGAATATATTAGAAAATCTGAATTACAGTTTAACAAAATATAGTAGCCAATAAATTACCTAACGGCAATTTATTGGCTATATTCAGTCGTTGCACGCACCCGTGCAACGGGGGCGCTGATCACTGAACGTGACCACTGGCATTCGTTGGTCTCCGCTCCGCTACATCCAACAAATGCAAGGATACACACATCAAGTCTGACACTATATGAGGTTATATGAAATTTGAGCTAAGAAGCGATGCAAAATACTTTAATGACGAAGAATTAATGAGAGCGTTTAGAGTTCCGTGTCAGTCTGATAAAATACTATCAAGGACTGACACAGAATTTCTAACACTCCCTATTATGATAGTACATCACTGTTTTAGGAAATAAATCTTCTCAAAAAATTGTCCGTATTTTTCAGGGCATTATACAAATAGAAATGGAAGAAGGTATAAAAAGTTTTAATGTTGGCATTGCTGCTTCCATTATCATGTACAGTTTGAAGTATACCTAAATTATTCTCTCTCTAGAAAGTTTATTCTTTTGCAATAAATTCTGCCTCAAATTCATAAGTT